>DATEDK010000235.1:0-11294 GCA_035281685.1 Kiloniellales bacterium
CGAGATCGCGGTCGACGGCGGCGACGGCTCGCTCGATACCGTGGACCTCTCGCTGTTCGGCAACCGCGTGCTGGGCGTCGCCACGGTGAACCGCGCCGGTCTCGCCGCCGAGGTCGAGGGCACGGTCATCGAGGGCGCCGACTGGCGCGCCGACTACGATGCGACCGACCCGCAGACCAGCCTGAGCGCGGTGGTCGAGGGCTACGAGTTCACGCCCTTCCGCGTCACCCGCTTCCGCGCCACCGGCAATGGCTCCGTGGCGCTGGTCAGCGACCAAACCGCCGACGAGTCGGGGGTACTGGCTTCGGTTGAGACGAGCGGCGTGACGGTCACCATCGACGCAGCCAGCCTGGAGACCAGCGCGCTGGACATCTCCGGCAACATCGTGGCCGCTCAGGCCCGCATCAACGATGCGGTGAATCGCATCTCCTTCGACGCCGCCACGGTGCTCCGCAACGGCGGCGGCGAGACCGAGGGCCAGATCGAGCTGCCGCCCGGTCCGCTCGCCACCATCGTGGCGGTGCAGGGCTCCGGGCGCGGCGAGATCGACACCGACGATCCTGGCCGCCTGACCGACGTGGTGGCCACGCTGACCGACAGCGGGATCGACGTCGACCTGCCCGAGCTGGCCATCGGCTCGCTGACGGTCGACAACTCCATGTTGAGCGCATCCGCCGCGGCCAACGTCGCCAACAACGCGATCGAAGCCGAGGCCGTGGCGATCGTTGCCGGCCTGGGCGATCAGGTGCCGACTTCCGAGATCGCCTTCAACTCGAACGATACCGACTACGACTACTCGATGCTGGCCAGCTTCTCGATCCTCAGCAGCCAGCGCAACGAGAGCCAGCGGTTCGACGGCGAGCCGCGCGGCCCGTCGGTCATCGCCACGCTGGAGAATGCCGACGGCGAGGCGGCCGTCGAGGTCTCTCTGGAGAATGGGCTGGACAACGGCCGGATCAGCCTCGACGGCACGACCTCGGCGGCGGTGGCGCGCGGCAACGTCGCCAACAATGCCATCAACCTCGAGGCGGTCACCATCGAGGGCAGCGCGCACATCCTGAGCCGCCAGGGCAACGATGGCGACGTCATCGCCACCAACACCAACGGCGGCATCTCGCTGGTGCTGAACGAGGGCGGCGGCGGCGCGCTGTCGGCCGGTCAGGTCTCGATGGACAACAACTCGATCCAGGCGACCGCGATCGGCAATGCGATCGTCAACGAGGTGCGCGCCGACACGGCCGCCGGCTTCGTCGGCCCCGGGGTGGGCGATCCTGCGGTGGTCGACGCCGACCTGCCGATCGACGGCGAGGTCAGCGTCAGCGCCGGCCTCTCGGTGCTGAACAGCCAATTCAACGGCGGCACGGAGGAAAACACGCAGACCATCGCCGCCACCGTGACGAACGGGCAGATCGCGCTGAACGTCAACGGCGCAACCTCAGCGAGCAGCATGACTGCTTCCGGCAACCGGGTGGACGCAACGGCCATCGCAAACTTTGCTGACAACAGCGTTACATCACTATCTTCAGGAGGTGCCCTCCCCAGCGCCTCCGTGTATAATCGCCAACTGAATGAGTTTTCCAACACCACCGCTACCGTGACGGGAAGCGGGGTGAGTTTCGTGGCGTCAGGTGTCGTTTCCGCCAGCACGTTCAACGCCGTGAACAGCACGGTGAGCGCTGCCGCGGTCGGCAATTCTGCCGTCAACACGGTGACCACGAGTAATGCGGCCCCCTGACGGGGCTTGGGATGGGGAGACTACGATGCGTAGGCAATTGCTCGCCGGCGTCCTTGCGCTGCCGCTGGCCATGGTGGTGTCTCTGGCCGGGGCCGAGCCGATCGGCAACGTGGGCGACCTGAACGGCGATGCCTTCGGCACGCCGCCGCAGGACGTCCGCCGGCAGCTCGCGCTGGCCGACGGTGTCGCTCAGGACGAGTTCGTCGAGGTCCCGGGCGCCGGCGGCATCACGATCATCTTCGTCGACGGCTCCGCCTTCCATCTGGGCTCGAACAGCAGCGCCAAGCTCGACAAGTTCCTCTACGACCCGGCCGCGGCCAACGGCAACGGCGTCGTGCAGCTGGGTCAGGGCGTCTTCCGCTTCATCTCCGCGCCCGGCACCTCGCACGAAGGGCTCGAGATCCAGACTCCGAACTCGGTGATCGGCATCCGCGGCACCGACGTGGTGGTCGCCGTCAACTACCAGAGCGGAACATCGGTCGGCACGCTCGAGGG
This sequence comes from Kiloniellales bacterium, assembly GCA_035281685.1. Classification (GTDB taxonomy): domain Bacteria; phylum Pseudomonadota; class Alphaproteobacteria; order Kiloniellales; family JACOMY01; genus DATEDK01. The sequence goes on from DATEDK010000235.1 coordinate 2,231, forward strand.
CTTGGCCGAAGCCCGCTCCAAGCAGACCGGCCAGGTGGTCGCCGTGCCGCCGGGCGACGTCGCCGCCATCGGCCTCGATGGCAACGCGACGGTCGGCAAGGCGCCGGTGGCGGCCGACCAGATCGCTTGCTGGCTGGGCGGCGACGAGTACATCTGCCTGGCCTCGCTCGGCGGCTCCAGCGCCTCGGGCAGCGCAGCCGCGCCGAGCACCTTCAGCGGCAACGAGGGCCAGGACAGCGAGGGCACCGCCGAGGCGGCCGCGAGCGATCCGGACCCGGGCACCGACCCGGGCGATCCCGGCTCCGACCCGGGCAACGATCCCGGCAACGACCCGACCGATCCCGGCGCCGATCCCGGCGCGGGCGATCCGAACGGTGGCGGCGGCGTCGGCGACGGTGATCCCTGATCGGCTGACGGCAGCCGCCTGACGGAGGAGGCGCAAGAGCGGGAGAGAGAGGGTGGCATACTGGTCGCTGCGACTACCCTCGCTGCTACTGCTGCTCCTCGCCCTTGTCCTGAAGATCGGTGAGCCGAAGGTCCTGCAGGACCTTCGGCTGGATATTTTCGACCTCTATCAGCGCCTGCATCCGCGCCCCTTCCAGGAAGTGGGCGTGCGCATCGTCGACGTCGACGATGAGAGCCTGCGCCGGCTCGGGCAGTGGCCCTGGTCGCGGGCGCGCGTCGCCGACCTGGTCGACCGCCTGGCGCAGCTGCAGGTCGCTGCCATCGGCTTCGACATGGTCTTCGCCGAGCCGGACCGGCTGTCGCCGGAGCAGATCGTGCATGACCTCAAGGGACTGGTACCGGAGGAGCAGCTGCAGAACGCGCTCAAGGTGCTGCCGGACAGCGACCGGCGGCTGGCCGAGGCGGTCGGGCGCGCTCCGGCGGTGCTGGGTTTCGTGCTGGTCTCGCAGCAGACACCGGACGAGCCGCAGCAGAAGTGGGGGGAAGGCTTCACCGGCGACAACCCGCTGCTCTTCCTGCGGCCCTACGCCGGCGCGATCACCAATCTGAAGACCCTGGAGGAAGCGGCCCCCGGCAACGGCAGCTTCAACGCCGTACCGGATCGTGACGGCACGATTCGCCGCGTCTTCCTCATGTTCCAAAAGGGCGGGCGGATTCTGCCGGCGCTCTCCTCGGAGCTTCTGCGCGTGGCGCAGGGGGCGTCGACCTATCTCATCAAGTCGTCGGGCGCCAGCGACCAGGAAAGCTTCGGCTCGCAGTCCGGCATCGTCAGCGTGAAGATCGGCGCACTCGAAGTGCCGACCGACTGGGAAGGTGCGCTCTGGCTGCACTTCACCGGCCCGAGGCCCGAGCGCTTCGTGCCGGCCTGGAAAGTGCTGGACGGCTCGGTGGATCCCAATCTCCTGGCCGGCCACATCGTGCTGATCGGCACCTCGGCGGCCGGCCTCAAGGACCTGCGCGCCTCGCCGCTCGATCCGGCCGGCCCCGGCGTGGAGATCCACGCGCAGGCGCTGGAGCAGATGATCCTCGGCGTGAAGCTGGTGCGGCCCGACTGGGCGCACGGCGCCGAGCTCGCGTTCATCGGGCTGCTCGGCCTCTTCCTGGTCTGGTTCCTGCCGCGCCTCTCGCCCGGCACCTGCATTGCCGTCGGCGTCGTCGCCCTCCTGATGGCCCTGGGCGCCTCCTGGGCCGCCTTCGTCGGCGAGGGCCTGTTGTTCGATCCGGTGATGCCGGCGGTCTCGGTGCTGCTGATCTTCCTGGCCGGGAGCTTCTCCGGCTACCTGCGCACCGAGCGCGAACGCGCCCGCGTGCGCAATGCCTTCTCGCTCTACCTGGCACCGGAAATGGTTTCGGAGCTGGCGCGGAGCTCCGAGAAGCTGACGCTGGGCGGCGAGCAACGCATGCTGAGCGTGATGTTCACCGACATCCGCTCCTTCTCGAAGCACTCGGAAGAGCTGTCGCCGGCCGAGCTGACCTCGCGCCTCAACCGCTTCTTCACGCCGATGACCGATCAGATCCAGAGCCATCGCGGCACGATCGACAAGTACATCGGCGACTGCATCATGGCCTTCTGGAACGCGCCGCTGACCGACGCCGAGCACGGCCGCCATGCCTGCCAGGCGGCGCTCGCCATGCGCAAGGCGGTCGTCGCGTTCAATGAAGAGCTGGAGGCGGAGACCAAGGCGGCCGGGACGCATTTCCGCGAGTTCAAGATCGGCATCGGGCTTTCCTGCGGCGAGTGCCTGGTCGGCAACATGGGCTCGAACCGCCGCTTCAGCTACTCGGCGCTGGGCGAGGCGGTGAACCAGGCGAGCCGCATCGAGGGGCAGTGCAAGCCCTACGGCGTCGACATCATCGTGTCCGGCCCCTTGCGCGCCCGCGCGCCCGACCTCGCCTACGTCTTCCTCGACCGCGTGCGCCTGGTCGGCGCCTCCGAGGCAACCGAGCTCTACTTCCTGGTCGGGGATGCGACGCTCGCCAAGGCGCCGGCCTTCGTCGCCTGGCAAGAGGCGCAGGACGCCATGCGGGCCGCCATGCTGGCGCGCAACTGGGCGATGGCGGAGCAGCACCTGCAGGCTGCGCACGATGCCGCCGGCCCCAACTACGACAAGCTCTATGCGCTCTACCAGGAGCGCATCAACGACTTCCGCGCCGAGCCGCCCGGCGAGACCTGGGACGGCATCGTGGTTGCCACCGAGAAGTAGCGCCAACCACCGGTGGCGCTGCCCTGGCTTGCAGAGACTCGCGCCGATCCCGCCTTGCCTTGATGCGTGCGCCTATCTGACACTGCACCGTCCAGCAGGGGGTGCAGCATGGCGACAGGCTTTCTCAGTCACGAGCTCTACCTGTGGCACGACACCGGGACAGCGGCGAGTGCCATCCCCGCCAGCCTGACAGTCGAACCGGACCAGCACGCCGAAAGCCCGGCCACCAAGCGCCGCTTCCGCAACCTTCTCGATGTCAGCGGCCTGCTCGACGAGCTGACGCCGCTGAAGCCGCGGCCGGCGACGGTCGACGAGGTCGCCCGCTTCCACACCCGCGACTACATCGACCGCATCAAGACGCTCTCCGCCGGACGCGGCGGCGACGGCGGCGACTTCGCGCCTTTCGGCGCCGGCTCCTACGAGATCGCGCTGCTCGCGGCCGGCGGCACGATGGCAGCGCTCGACGCGATCGTCGCCGGCAAGGTGCGCAACGCCTACGCGCTGGTGCGTCCGCCCGGGCATCACGCCGAGCGTGACCGCGGCCGCGGCTTCTGCCTCTTCGGCAACGTCGCCATCGCCGCCATGCACGCCAGGACGGTGCACAGGATGGCGCGCGTCGCCACCGTCGACTGGGACGTGCACCATGGCAACGGCACTCAGCAGGCCTTCTACGAGGACCCGTCGGTGCTCACCATCTCGATCCACCAGGACAATCTCTATCCCATCGACAGCGGCGCCATGAGCGACCGCGGCGAAGGCAAGGGGCGCGGCTACAACCTCAACATCCCGCTGCCGCCGGGCTCGGGCACCGGTGCCTACATCGCCACCTTCGAGCGCGTCGTGGCGCCGGCGCTGCATCGCTTCAAGCCGGAAATGATCATCGTGCCCTCGGGCTTCGACGGCTCCGGCCTCGACCCGCTCGGGCGCATGATGATCACCTCGAACTGCTACCGGCGGCTCACCACCATCCTGATGAACGCGGCCGACGAGCTCTGCCAGGGCCGCCTCCTGCTGTCGCACGAGGGCGGCTACTCCGCCGCCTACGTGCCCTATTGCGGACTCGCGGTGATGGAGACGCTGAGCGGCCGCGGCACGCCGGTCGAGGACCCCTGGCTGCCGCTGATGGAGGCCTGGGGCTACCAGGACCTGCAACCGCACCAGGAGGCGGTCATCGAACGCGCGGCGGCGCTGGTGAAGGACATCCACTGAAAGGGAGACTGACGTCATGTCGAAGAACAAGAAGACCCCGACCGTCGCGCGCCGGCGCTTCCTGCAGGCCGGTGCCACCGCCGCGGTCGTCGGCCCGGCTGCGCTCCTGCAGTCGATCAACAACGGCGCCAAGGCGCAGGGCGATCCGATCCCCGTGGGCCAGGCCGGACCGACCACCGCCTTCGCCGCCGCCGACGGCATCGAGTTCAAGAACGGCCTGACGCTGGCCTGCGAGGAGATCAACGCCATGGGCGGCATCCTCGGCCGTCCGCTCGAGCCCTACTTCGAGGACACCAAGGAGATGGGCGACGCCACCAACGTGCAGGCCGTGCAGCGCCTGATCGATCGCCACGGCGTCTACGCCATCCTGAATGGCTACAACGTCGGATCCGGCACCGCGATCCAGGACGTGATTGCCGACGCCGGCATCATCTACGTCCACTACGACACCACGATCGGCCACAACAACCTGATCAAGTCCGACCCCGAGCGCTATTACGGCTCGTTCCAGGGCGATCCGGCGGAGTACTGGTATGGCCCGGGCTACCTCAAGTTCATGCAGCAGCTCGAGGAAGCCGGGAAGTGGAAGCGCGCGAACAACAAGATGGCGATCATCACCTCGGCCGGCGTCTATTCGGTCAACATCGCCAACGCGCTGAAGGAGACCGGCAAGGACTTCGGCTGGGAGGTCAGCCTGTTCGAGACGGTGAACGTGCCGATCTCCGAGTGGGGTCCGACCCTGGCGAAAATCCGCCAGGACCCGCCCGGCGCCATCGCCATCACGCACTTCTACCCGCAGGACCTGGCACAGTTCATGGTTCAGTTCGTGCCGAACCCGACGCCGTCGCTGATCTACATGCAGTACGGCCCGACGTTGCCGTCCTTCCGCGAGGTCGGCAAGGAAGCGGTGAACGGCGTGCTCTTCGCCACCGTCGTCGGCTGCCTGCAGGACGAGATCGGCAAGGCCTTCGAGACCCGCTACAAGGCCAAGTTCGGCCCCAACGCCGGGCACATGTCGGGGGGCCAGTCCTATGACGGCGCCTACGTCTGGGCGATCGCCGCGGCGCTGGCGGGCGGCCCGGGCGAGCCCGGCAACGACGAGCAGAACCGGAAGGTGGCGGCGCGCATGCGCGCCCTCATCTACCGCGGCGTCAACGGCACCACCCGCTTCATCCCGAACGAGAACGCCGCCTACACCTATCCCACGCAAGTGAACGACTCCTCGCTCGGCATGCCGCACCTCTTCCTGCAGCACCAGGACTACACCAAGGAGCCGGCCCTGATCGCGCCCGCGCCCTACAACGTCGGCGAGTTCAAGATGCCACCCTGGATCAAGGCGTAAGTTCCCGTTCCATGACGGAGACCGCCGCCGGCCAACCGCTGCTCGAGGTGACCGAGGTCACCAAGAGATTCGGCGCGCTGGTGGCGGTCGACCGCCTGTCCTTCACGCTCAAGGAAGGCGAAGTGCTGGGAATCGGCGGCCCCAACGGCGCCGGCAAGACCACGCTCTTCGAGGTCATTTCCGGCCTGTCGCCGGCGACCAGCGGCACGATTCGCTTCGCGGGCCACGACATCACGAGCAGTTCGGCCGAGGCCATCTGCCATGCGGGCATCGCCCGCACGTTCCAGCTGAACGCCGCCTTCGACAGCCTGACCATCCGCGAGAACGTCGAAGTGGCGGCGCAGTTCGGCCGCGCCAACCGCAGCGTCCCGGGCCTGCGGCTCGACCGCGGCGCCAAGGCCGCCGTCGACGAGGCGCTGGCGATCACGGGACTTTCCGAGCGGCAACAACGCGTCGCCGCCAAGCTGCCGGTGATCGACCGCAAGCTGCTGATGATCGCTGGCGCACTCGCCACCGAGCCGCGCCTGGTGCTGATGGATGAGCCGGTCGGCGGTCTAACGCCGGGCGAGATCGACCGCATCGTCGCCCTCGTCGAACGCCTGCGCGCCGAGGGCCGCAGCATCATCGTGATCGAGCACGTGATGCGCTTCCTGGTACAGCTCAGCGACCGCGTGCTGATCCTGCACCACGGCGAGAAGATCTACGAAGGCGCGCCCAGGGGCCTGGTGCAGAACGCCCAGGTGGTCGATGTCTACCTGGGCCATGGCGCCTCCAAGCGGCTTGCGAGCTACATGGAAGGCCACACCCCGGAGGTGAGGGCCTGATGGCCTTCCTCGAGATCGAGAACCTCACCGCCGGTTACCTTGGCCGCGACGTGCTGCACGGCATCAGCCTCAGCGTACCGGAGCAGAGCCTGATCGCCATCATCGGTCCCAACGGCCACGGCAAGACCACGCTGCTGCGCGCCATCTCCGGACTGGTGCCGCGGATGGGCGGCGCAATCACGCTGGCCGGCCGTGCGCTGCAGGATCTGCGCCCCGACGCTCGCGTCGCCGCCGGCGTGGTGCAGGTGCCGCAGGGCGACATGGTCTTCTCCGAGATGACCGTGCTCGACAACCTGCTGATGGGCGCCTACCTGCCGGCCGCCGCCAGGGGCGCCAAGGCGCGATTGGATGAGGTCTACACGCTGCTGCCCAAGCTGGCCGAGCGCCGGATGCAGGTGGCCTCCACGCTGTCGGGCGGCGAGCGGCGCATGCTGGGCATCGGCCGCGGCCTGATGGCGGACGGCCGCGTCATCCTGCTGGACGAGCCTTCGCTCGGCCTGGCGCCCATCGTCATCGAGCAGATCTACGAGCTGATCGCCCGCCTCAAGGCCAGCGGCCGCACGCTGGTGGTGGTGGAAGAGAACGCCGCCCGCGTGGTCGAGCTGGCGGACTCCATGCACCTGCTGGACGACGGACGCTTCGTCTGGTCCGGCGCCGGCAGGGAGCTGATGGCGCGGCCGGAGATCCTGGAAACCTACTTTGGCGGGTAGCGCTCCATGACCCTGGACATCCTCATCCAGATCATCGCCTCCGGCTTGACGCTGGGCGCCATGTACGCCGTCTCTACCGTCGGCCTGTCCCTGGTCTGGGGCTCGCTCGGCATGCTGAACATGGCGCATGGGGGGCTCATGGCCTTCGGCAGCTATGCCGCCTACTACGCGATGAACGCCCTGGGCCTACCGCTGCTGCCGGCGTTGCTGGCCGCGATCCTGGTGGGCGCCGCGCTGGGCGCCATCATCTATCACGGCGCGGTGCAGCTGATGCTGCGGCAGAAGGCCTTCGAGACCAACGTGGTGATCGCCACGGTCGGCCTCGCCTTCGTGCTGGAGAACGCCATCCTCAAGCTCTTCGGTGCCCACGCGCAGCGCCAGCCGCTGCAGGTCGAGGGTGCCATCGCCGTCGGCAGCGTGGTGATCCCGCTGCAGAACATCCTGATCCTCGGCGCCGCGCTGATATTGATGCTGACGGTGGCGATGCTGCTGCAGAAGAGCCGCATCGGCCGCGCCATCCGCGCGACGGCGATGAACCGCGAGGCCGCCCAGCTGATGGGGGTGCGGGTGGGGCAGATCTACGCCGTGGTGCTGATGCTGGCCGGCGCGCTGGCGGCGATCTCCGGCGTGATGATCTCCTCGCTCACCGGCCTCTCGCCCGGCATGGGCGCCGATCCCATGCTGAAGGCCTTCATCATCTGCGTGGTGGCGGGGCTGGGGAACGTCTACGGCGCGGTGGCTTCGGCCTTGGCGCTGGGACTGATCGAATCGCTGTCGCAGTTCGTGCTGGGCGTGCGCTTCGGCTTCGCCACGCTGCTGCTGATCGTGATCGTGGTGCTGATCTGGCGACCCAACGGCCTCTTCGGCCGCCAGCAGGTGACCAGACTATGAGCTGGAGGAGACACCTTCTAGTCGGCTTGGTGCTGCTGGCCATCGCCATCGCCATGCCCTTCGTGCTGCGCGACAACTACTACATCGGCCAAATCACCCTGCTCTTCGTCTGGGGCACCGTGGTGACGCAATGGAACCTGGTCTACGGCGTCGCCGGCATCTTCTCGCTGGCGCAGATGGCGCTCTTCGCGGTCGGCGCCTATGCCGCCGCCATGCTGGCCTTCTATCTCCAGTGGTCGCTGTGGCTGGCCATGCCGGTGGCGGCGCTGATCACGGTGGTGGTCTCGGTGCTGATCGGCCTCGCCTGCCTTCGGCTGCGCGGCGCCTACGTGGCGCTGCTGACGCTGGCGATCGCCCAGGTGCTCTACCTGGTGATCGTCAACGACACCGAGTGCTTCACCACCGCGGATTCGGGCTGCCTGCCGTTCTTCGGCGGCGTGCGCGGCCTCACCCGCTTCGGCGAGCTGGGCTTCCGCGACTGGCTGGGCCAGGACTGGCGCCTCGGCCACTATTTCGTGGCGCTGGCCCTGCTGGCCCTGGCGATGCTCTTCTCCGCGGTGATCATGCGCGGGCCGCTGGGCCTCGCCTTCCGCGCGCTGCGCGACAATCCCGGCCTCGCCCGCTCGCGCGGCATCAGCCGCTTCAAGTACCAGATCTGGGTCTTCGCCCTCTCGGCCTTCTTCACCGGCCTGGCCGGCGCTTTCTACGCAGCGAACTTCAAATCGATCGGCCCCACGGTTTTCTCTTTCTCGCTGCTGCTCTTCCTCATCGCCATGATGACGGTGGGCGGCATCGGGACGCTCTGGGGACCGCTGCTCGGCGCCCTGCTGCTGATGGGTGTCGACGAGGTCCTGCGCGAGGTGCAGGACTGGCGCGACATCGGCCTTGGCCTGCTGCTGGTCGTCTTCACCGTGGCGTTGCCGCGCGGCCTCGTCGGACTCGGACGCCGCAGCTAGGAAACTCGTTCCCAAGAGCATTGTTTCCTTGGGATGATCCAGCTCTCGAAGGAATCGCTACGCGATCCGGGCCCGCCGGCCACCTCGCTGGCCGAGGCCCGCGAGCTCGCCAAGGCCTGCCGGCGCTGTCCGCTCTGGAAGATCGGGACACAGACCGTGTTCGGCGAGGGCCCCGCCAGCGCCACGGTCATGTTCGTGGGCGAGCAGCCGGGCGACCAGGAAGACCTGGCCGGCAAGCCCTTCGTCGGCCCGGCCGGCAAGATCCTGGACCGCGCCCTGGAAGAGGCCGGCATCGCCCGGCGCGAGACCTACGTCACCAACGCGGTGAAGCACTTCAAGCACGTGCCGCGCGGCAAGCGGCGGCTGCACAAGAAGCCCGACGCGGGCGAGATCGACCGCTGCCGCTGGTGGCTGGAGCTGGAGCTCGGCTTCGTTCAGCCGAAGGTCGTCGCCGCGCTCGGGG
>DATEDK010000236.1:0-6972 GCA_035281685.1 Kiloniellales bacterium
TGCGGCACCTCGAGCTCCTCGGAGACCTCCGAGATGGTGCGAAAGGCGGTGGTCGACTTCGTGGTCATGACAGGTCCCGCAACGCCGCCAAGTCCTGCTCGGGCGGAGCGAAGCGACCCTGCCATGGGAGCCCGGGCCTTGGCGCGCCCTCAGCGACCGTCAGGCGGCCGAATCGGCCATCGCCGAGGCTCGCGCCGCCGGCGGGGTCTCGTCGCTGTTGATGCGCTGCTTCAGCACGTGCGAGGCACGGAACACCAGCACCCGGCGCGGCAGGATCGGCACTTCCTGTCCGGTCTTCGGGTTCCGCCCGATACGGCGCCCCTTCTGGCGAACCGAGAAGGTGCCGAAGGAGGAGATTTTCACCATTTCTCCGCGCACCAGTGCGTCCGCCATCTCGTCCAGAACCTGCTCGACGAGCTGGGCGGACTCGTTGCGGGAGAGTCCAACCTCCTGATAAACCGCCTCGCTCAGATCGGCGCGTGTGACTGTCTCCTGGGCCATGTCCCCTCCCGACGAACCGCTCGCGCGGCCCGTCATCGTCCCCGATCGACCGCGCCCCCCGCGGGTGAAAGCGCAACCGCTGCGCCGTCATCGATCGTTCGCAAAGCCTACGCCCGAAGCGCAGCCCGGTCAACGAAAAGCGCAGTAAAACCGTTGCAATTCCGAGGGATGACCGGTGCGATTGAGTTCCGAAAGCGAGAACGTCCCGCAACGACTCGGCGTGGCGTCACCAGCGCAGCAGCGCCGACCCCCAGGTGAAGCCGCCGCCCATGGCCTCGAGCAGCACGAGATCGCCCGCCTTGATGCGGCCGTCGCTCGCGCCTTCGTGCAGCGCCAGCGGGATCGAGGCAGCCGAGGTGTTGGCGTGCCGGTCGACGGTCACGATCACCTGCTCCATCGGCAGGTTCAGCCGCTTGGCCATGGCCTCGATGATGCGCAGGTTCGCCTGGTGCGGCACCATCCAGTCGATGTCCCCCGGCGTGAGGTTGTTCTTTTCCAGCGCGATATCAATCGCTTCTGCCATCTTGATGACGGCATACTTGAAAACTTCGCGGCCCTCCATGCGAAGCAGGCCGGTGGTGCGGTTGGAGCCCGGGCCGCCATCGACGTAAAGGGCATCGTGATGGCGGCCGTCGGAGTAGAGGTGGGTCGAAAGCACCCCCCGTTCCTTCGCCTCGCCGTTCGCCGGCGTGCCTTCCAGCAGGAGCGCGCCCGCCCCATCGCCGAAGAGCACGCAGGTGGCCCGATCCTCCCAGTCGAGAATCCGGCTGAAGGTCTCGGCGCCGATCACCAGGGCGCGCTTCGCCTGGCCCAGCCGCAGCATGTTGTCGGCCATGGAGAGGGCGTAGAGGAAGCCGGAGCAGACCGCCTGCACGTCGAAGGCCGCGCCCTGCGTCATGCCGAGCGCGGCCTGGATGCGCGTGCCGGTGGCCGGGAAGGTCTCGTCGGGAGTCGAGGTGGCGCAGATCAGAAGGTCGACGCTCTCCGGCGAGAGGCCGGCCCGCGCCAAGGCCATCTGCGCCGCGCGCAGTCCCAGCGTCGAGGTCAGCTCGTCGTCGCTGGCGATGTGGCGCTGGCGGATGCCCGTGCGCTGGCGGATCCAAGCATCGTTGGTATCGAGTCGCTGCGCCAGGTCGTCGTTGGTGACGATGTTCGCCGGCAGGTAGCCGCCGCTGGCGAGGACGCGCGCGCGCAGGCTCATCAGACGGCGGCCGCCCGACTCTCAGGTGCAGGGGGGACCATGCGCGCGTAGTCGCTGCGGATCTTCTCGATGATGCCGTGCTTCACCATGTCGACGGCGACACCCACGGCGTGCGCGAAGCCCAGCGCATCGGTGCCGCCGTGGCTCTTCACGGCGATGCCGTTGAGCCCGAGGAACACGGCGCCGTTGTAGCGCCGCGGATCCAGCCGCTTGCGCAACTTGCGCAGGGCCGAGCGGGCGAGGATGTACCCGAGTCCGGCCAGCAGCGAAGAGCGGAAGGTGCGGTTGAGGTACTCGCTGACCAGCTTGGCGGTGCCCTCGGCGGCCTTCAGCGCGATGTTGCCGGTGAAGCCGTCTGTCACCACGACGTCGACCGTGCCCTTGGTGATGTCGTCGCCCTCGACGAAGCCCTTGAAGCCGGGGTCGCCGGTGGCGAGGAGAATGTCGCGCGCCTCCTGCAGGTCCTCGTGACCCTTCAGCTCCTCGGAGCCCACGTTCAGGAGCGCGTAGGTCGGCTCCGGCACGCCCAGGACGGTGCGGGCGAAGGCGCGGCCCATGATCGCGAAGTCGACCAGGTTCTTCGCGTCGCACTGCAGGTTCGCGCCGAGGTCGAGCATCGCGCTCTCGCCCTTCAGCGTCGGGAAGAAGGAAGCGATCGCCGGACGGTCGACGCCGGGCAAGGTCTTCAGCACGAACTTGGACATCGCCATCAGGGCGCCGGTGTTGCCGGCCGAGACTATGCCGTCGGCCTTGCCCTCGGCCACCGCGTTGATCGCCAGGCGCATCGACGAGCGCCGCCCGCTGCGCAGTGCCACTGCCGGCTTCTCCTCGCCGGAGACGACGTCGTCGGCCGGCAGGATGGTCACCACCTCGGACAGCTTCTTCTGCTTGGTCATCAGGCGCGCAAGCTGCGCCTCGCGACCGACCAGCAGGAAGTGAACGCCGGGGTAGCGCTGCCGCGCCAGGTTGGCGCCGCGGATCACAACGCCGGGCGCGTGGTCGCCGCCCATCGCATCCAAGGCTATGGTCAAGCGCCCCGTCAGGTGGTGCGTCCCTTCACGGCTCCCTGCGCAACCGTCGCGCCGGAGCCTACACGCTCGCCAGGGCTGCCGCCAGAAGAGGGCAAACGCCCGGACGGAAACGCTTTAGGCCGCTGCCGAGTTGCTGCTCTGCACCACTTCACGGCTGTCGTAATAGCCGCAGGCACCGCAGACATGGTGCGGCCGCTTGAGCTCGCCGCAGTTCGGGCACTCGGCGTTGGCCGAGGGCTTCAGGGCGTGATGCGCGCGGCGCATGTTGCGACGGGACTTGCTGGTTTTCTTCTTGGGGACGGCCATGGCACCGAGATCTCGTCAAAGGCGAAGGGGGCCACCACCGCGGGCCCCCTCGGAAGCGCGCTTGATTAAACGAAGACGTGCCGGAGGGCAACCCCTCCCCTGGCCGCGAAAGGCCAGCGCCAGGCCGGCGCAGAGCAGCAGCGCGCCGGCGGCAAGGCGCCAGGTGAAGGGGTCGTCCAACAGGAGCCCGCCGGCCGCCGCCGCGGTCAGCGGTGAAAGTCCCAGGAAGATCGTCACCCGGCTCGCCGGCAGGTGACGCAGAGCATAGAGCCAAAGGAAATAGCCGATCCCCGAGGAGAGACCGATGAAGACGACTGCACCCCAGCCCAGGGCATCGAAGCCGGGGCGCTGCTGCCAGAACCCTTCGCCGGCCGCGGCAGCGCCCAGCACGAGGACACTGGCCGCCATCGCATGGCAGGAGACGGCGAGCGTCGGGTAGCGCAGCAGGTAGGGTCGGTAGCCCAGGCTGCAGAGCGCGCCCGCCGCGGCCGCGCCGAAGGCGAGGAGATCGCCCTTCCAGGCCTCTGCATGCATGGCGCCGGTCAGCGCGTCGGCCAGGGTGATCGCCACCGCCAGCAGGCTCAGGAGCGCGCCCCCCAGCTTCGCCCAGCTCGGCCGCTCGCGCCCGAGCAGCACGGCGCCCGCCAAGGTCAGCAGCGGGAAGGTGGTGAAGATCACCGCTGCCCGGCCGGCCGGCGTGTAGAGCAGCGCCGCGTTCAGCAGGTAGACCAGGAGCGCGAACTGCACGAGGCCGAGGCCCCAGACGGGCAGCAGGTCGCGCGGCGCGAGCTTCAGGCTGACCCGCATCGCCAGCACGACCGGCAACAAGAAGAGCAGGGCCAGGAGGTAGCGCAGGAAGGCGAGCGTGATCGGCCCGGCGGTACCCACGACGAAGCGCGTCGCCACCAGCGCCAAGCCGACCTGCAACCCGGTGGCCGCGGCGGCGAAAGCCGCGCTTCGCGACCGGTCAGACAGGGCTGGGCTCAGAGCGCGAGCTCCCAGGTCTCGCCGATCAGGTCCTGGCCGAAGGAACGATGCGGCTCGCTGGCGGTCAGCACGAAGCCCTCGTCGATGTAGATCTTCCTCGCCGCCAGCAGGACCGAGTTGGTCCAGAGCACGACGCGGCGATAGCCGCAGGCGCGCGCGAAGGCGAGGCATTCGGCGACCAGACGCCGCCCGACGCCCCTGCCCCGCCCGGCCGGCTCGACGATCAGCAGGCGGAGCTTCGCCACCTCGTCGGTCTGCCGCACCAGGAAGACCGAGCCGACGCGGTCGGCGCCGAGCTCGGCGATCCAGCAGCGCTCGCGCGCCGGATCGAGGTTCGCCTGGAACTTCGCGACGATCTCGGCGACCAGCCCCTCGAAGGACTGGTCCCAGCCGAATTCCTCGGCATAGAGCCGGCCGTGCGCGCTCACCACCCAGCCGAGGTCGCCCGGTCGGTGCGTGCGGATGGTCAGCGGCTTCTCGGCCTCGGCCGGCGCCGCCAGCAGCCGCTCGATGCGCTCCATGGCCTGCACCACCTCGCGCTGGCGGTGCTCGTCGAGCGGCGCCAGCAAGGCACCCACCTCGCGGCGCGACTGCTCGTTCAGCGGCGCGAAGGTGGCCCGGCCCATCGCCGTCACGTGCAGGTGGCTCTGCCGGCTGTCCGCGGCCGAGCGCGTGCGCCGGACGAAGCCCTCACGTTCGAAGCGGCTGAGGATGCGGCTCAAATAGCCGGCATCGAGGCCGAGGTCGCGGGCGAGGTCGCTTGCGGTCGGCGCCTCGCGGTTGTTCAGCTCGTAGAGCACGCGCGCCTCGCTCAGCGAGAAGCGGCTCTGGTTGAGATAGCGGGTCAGGACGCCGATGCGCCGGGTGTAGAAGCGGTTGAAGCGGCGCACCGCGGCGATGCGCTCGGCCAAAGCGGTTTCGGCGATGGCGGCCTCCGTCATGCCAAGATACTTGACGGAGTCAACTATCTTGGCAAGACCCTACTTCCGGGGCTTGAGCTCCCGCAGCTTGGCGAAGGGATGCTCGGGGGCGCTGTCCGGTTCCTCCGGCAGCGCCGCGCCGGGGGCGCGCGGGTAGGGATCGAGGCCCAGCGAGAGCATCTGCACGACCTCCTCGCCGAGGTCGAGGCCGCCGGGCGGCAGCGGTTCCGGCGCATCGGGGTCGAGGCTTTCCTCCGGCTGTTCAGGCCCGCCACGGGTCAGCGCGTAGGTGATCTCGACCGGCAGCGAGAGCTTGGCGGGCACGGGCTCCAGCGTGATGACGCAGCTCTGCACCACCGAGGCCTCGATGCGGCCGCCGATCTCGAGCAGCGTGGCGCCGGCGGCGAGCCGCAAGCTCAGCCAGGCTTCCAGGCGGTCCAGTGCCAGGAGATCGAGCCGCTTGGCGACGGCAGCCCGCTCGGCCGGGCTCGCGACGATGTGCTCCTCGGCGCCGCCCTCGCCCAGGCGGTCGACGGCGAAGGGGCGCGACAGCTCGGGCGTCATGGCGCAGCCTCCGGCGGCGGCGGAAAGGGCACGCGGCCGGCCAGCAGCTCGGCCGGCGGCCAGGCGTTGAGCCGCGCCTCGGCTTCGCGCACATAGCCGCTCATCGCGGAGAGCGCCGCCGGGGAGGCGCCAACCGTGCCGTAGAGGTTGCGGGCGAGCGCCTCTTCCAGGGCGGTCCCACCTGCGGCGAGCGCGGCATCGTAGGCGGCGGCGCGGCCATAGAAGGCTTCGATCATGCGTTTCACCCGGCGGCCGACACCGATGTCGGCGGCACCGATCTCGCGCAGCGACACGTCCATGGCCGCGAAGAAGACCTCGACCAGGTCCTGCGACAGGCGCTCGGCTGCCGGTTCTCCCTTGAGGCGGCGCAGCAGCAGCCAGAGGTGGAGCGCCAAGAGGTCGAAGCGGCCGTCGATCGAGTCCGGCACCCCGAGGGAGCGATAGAAGACCTCCTGCCGGGCCTGCGCGGCCGCGGTGGCGTAGAGCGCCAGGGCCTCGTCGCTGGCACGGCGGCGGCGGAACAGCGAAGCCAGCAAGGGCCCTCCCCTTCGGTTGCACGCCGGTCCCGGGCCTTTGCGCGGCAGGACAGGCGGCTCAAACCACTTGAAATGCCGGGCTCTGGCCGTTTATTCAAGCCGGGGGGTGAGGTAGGCGCGTTCCGCCGCCTGGGGGCTATCAGCCAATGGCCGAAGGAGGCCGGGGGGAATGCGTAGGTCAAATTTGGCGGGTGGCCGCTCGAGCGCGCTCGCGGCCGCTTCGGTTGCCCTGGTGCTGGCGCTAGTCCTGGCCGGCTGCTCGGAAGAGCTGATCATTCGCGGCAACATGCCGGACCCGGAGGTGGCGGCGACGATCCAGGCCGGCGAAACGACGCGCGAGGAAGTCGCCGCCCTCCTGGGCTCGCCTTCGACGATCTCCAACTTCGAAGACGACACCTGGTACTACATCGGCCAGAAGCAGGAGCAGGTCGCCTTCTTCGAGCCGGAAGTCCTGGAGCGCAGCATTCTGCTGGTGCACTTCGACGCGGCCGGCATGGTGCAGGAGACCAAGGTCTACACGCTCGAGGACGGCCGCATCATCGACCCGGTCTCGCGCGAGACGCCGACCGAAGGCCGCGAGCTCACGCTCCTGCAGCAGCTCTTCGGCAATCTCGGCAAGTTCCCGACCAGCGCCGTCGAGGAGCAGTAGGCGCACGGCGTGCGCTGACGACCTGGCGAGCGAGCGGCGACCGCGTGGGTGGAATCTGTCGCAACCCTTTGCGCCTTCCCCCGTTAACCCCCTGTCGCAGGACGACAGGAGCGCAGGGGTGCCGCAGAGCGATCAGAGAGCGCGCGACAAGGACCGC
This sequence comes from Kiloniellales bacterium, assembly GCA_035281685.1. Classification (GTDB taxonomy): domain Bacteria; phylum Pseudomonadota; class Alphaproteobacteria; order Kiloniellales; family JACOMY01; genus DATEDK01. Next base: position 6,853 of record DATEDK010000236.1, read on the forward strand.
CTGGATCGCAAGCTGAACCGGCTGGAGCGCAAGCTCCCCGGCTGGCTCGCTCGGACTCTGCGCTGGCTGCGCACCCCCTCGGGGCGCTGGGTGCGGATCCCGGTGGCCCTGCTGCTGGTC
>DATEDK010000237.1:0-2754 GCA_035281685.1 Kiloniellales bacterium
AGTGTCGACGGCGGCGATCTCGGCCAGGATCTCCTCGGTGGAGAGCGGCCGGCCGAAGGTCGAGAGCTGCGCGGCCAGCGCCTCGGCGCGCGCACCGGTCGACTCGCGCGCCATCAGGAGCGTCGCGCGCACCTGAGCGGCAGCCCGCTCGACCTCCTCAGGCGCGACATGATCGATCGCCTTCACCAGCTCCGCGGCCACCACCGGCATGACCTCGGCCGCCTCGCTTTCGCCCGTGCCGGCGTAGAGCGAGAAGAGGCCGCCGTCCTTGAAGTGCGACACGAAGGTGTAGATCGAATAGACCAGGCCGCGCTTCTCGCGCACCTCCTGGAAGAGGCGCGAGGACATGCCGCCGCCGAGCAGGGTCGAGAGCACGGCGGCGGTGTAGATGCGGGGGTCGCGCGCCGCGACCCCCGGGAAGCCCAGCACGAGGTGCACCTGTTCGAGCTCGCGCGCCTCGATCAGCTCGCCGCCGGCGTAGCGCGCCGGCTGCGGCACCGCCTCGCCGCGCCCGCTCAGGGCGGAAAAAAGCGAATGTGCGCGCTCGACCAGCCAGTCGTGCTCGATGCGCCCGGCGGCGGCCAGCACCATGCGGTCGGCGCCGTAGTTCTCGTCCTGGTAGTCGATCAGCGCCTCGCGGCCGAGGCGGGAGACGATCTCGGCGCGCCCCAGCACCGGCCGGCCCAGCGGCTGATCGGGGAAGGCGGTCTCCTGGTAGAGGTCGAAGACGATGTCGTCCGGCGTGTCTTCGGCGAGCCCGATTTCCTGCAGCACCACCTGGCGCTCGCGGGCCAGCTCCTCGGGGTCGTAGACCGAGTCCTGCAGGATGTCGGCCAGGATGTCGATCGCCAGACCGGCGTCGTCGGCGAGCAGCTTGGCGTAGTAGGCCGTGCCTTCGCGGCCGGTGTAGGCGTTGAGATGGCCACCGACGGCCTCGATTTCCTCGGCGATGGCGCGCGCCGAACGGCGGCGCGTGCCCTTGAAGGCCATGTGCTCGAGCAGGTGCGCGACACCGTTGGCCTGCGGCGTCTCGTGCCGCGTGCCGACGTCGACGAAGACGCCGAGCGACACGCTCGCCACCTCGTGCATCGAGTCGCTGGCGACGGTCAGCCCATTGTCGAGCCTGGTGACCGCGACGCTCATCGGCCGAGCGTCCGCAACAGGGCCCGCAGCGCGTCGCGCAGGCCGCTCGAGCGCAGCGGTTTCTGCTCGCGCTGGCTCAGCACCTGCTCCGCACAGTTGCAGCCCTCGCCCATGGCGACCTGGCGCAGGTAGTAGCGCTCGAAGGACTCCGGACGAGCCTGGCCCAGTCCATGATCGGCGCCCCGCGGCCGGACCGACTTCATGCCGCGCGCCGCTCCTTGCTCTGCTCGATCAACGCCTTCAGGGCCTGCACGTCGTTCGCCAGGGTCTCGCAGCGCTCCGGCCGATCGTAGAGGTCGGCCAGCCGCGGCGGCAGCGCCGGGCGCTGGCCGATCGCGCCCTCGACGGCATCGGGGAACTTCGCCGGATGCGCGGTCGCCAGCACGACGGTCGGCCCGCGGAAGCGCGGCGCCGCCTCGCGCGCCACGGCCGCGCCGACGGCCGTGTGCGGATCGAGCACCTCGCCGGTCGTCTCGTAGACGCGCCTGATCTCGGCCAGCGTGCCCTCGTCGGAGACCCGCCCCGCGCCGAACAGCCGACGGGCCCGATCGACCTTCGCCTGATCCAGGGTGAGGCGGCCGCTCTTGCGGAAGTCGGTCAGCGTGCGCGCAGTCGCCGGGCCGTCGCGGTCGAGCAGGTCGAAGAGCAGCCGCTCGAAGTTCGACGACACCTGGATGTCCATGGAGGGCGAGAGCGAGGGCTCGACCGCGCGGAGCTCCATGGCACCGTCGCGGAAGAAGCGGGCCAGGATGTCGTTGCGGTTGCTGGCCACGGTCAGGCGGCCGACCGGCAGGCCCATCTGCTTGGCGACGTAGCCGGCATAGACGTTGCCGAAGTTGCCGCTCGGCACGACGAAGGCGACTTCGCGTTCCGGAGCGCCCAGGGCCAGCGCCGCCCAGCAGTAGTAGACGCTCTGCGCCAGGATGCGGGCGCAGTTGATCGAGTTGACGGCGGAAAGACGGTGCCGCCGGCGGAACTGCTCGTCGGCGAAGAGCGCCTTCACCAGGTCCTGGCAGTCGTCGAAGGAGCCTTCGATGGCGACGTTGGTGACATTGGGCGCGAGCACCGTCGTCATCTGCCGGCGCTGCACCTCGGAAGTCCGACCTTTGGGATGCAGCATGACGATCTCGAGTCCGGGCCGGTCGCGGCAGGCCTCGATCGCCGCCGAGCCGGTGTCGCCGGAGGTCGCGCCGACGATGGTCAGCCGCTCGCCGCGGATCGCCAGCACGCGCTCGAAGAGCTGGCCCAGCAGCTGCAGGGCGACATCCTTGAAGGCGAGCGTCGGCCCGTGGAAGAGCTCCATCAGCCAGAGGTCGCGGTCGAGCTGCTTCAGGGGCGCCACGGCCTGGTGGCCGAAGGACGCGTAGGCCCGCTGCAGCAGGCTCTCGAGCTCCGGCTCGACGACGCTGCCCCTGAGGAAGGGGCGCAGCACCTCGCGCGCCAGGCCGACGTAGCCGAGCTTGGCCAAGCGCCGCCAGCTCTGCCCGCCGAAGGCGGGCCAGTCGGCCGGCAGATAGAGCCCGCCATCGGCCGCCAGGCCCGTCAGCAGGACCTCGTCGAAAGCAAGCGCCGGCGCGGAGCCGCGGGTGGAAACGAATTGCATAGGAGGGC
>DATEDK010000238.1:0-2856 GCA_035281685.1 Kiloniellales bacterium
GGGGTCTTCGACACCTTCGCCATTCTTGTCGACCGGATTGCAAAGCAGATCCGGCTTGGCCGCATGAACGACCATTTGCCCGAACTGATCCTTCAACTTCACCTGGATGTCCGCCGGGCTGTCATAGGCGGTGACCCTGTAGCAAAGGAAGTGGTTGATCTCCTGAGACGAGGCCGGCACGGACCAGACAGCCCCGAGAGCCCAAGCCAGCATGAGAGCGAGGCAAGTTCGCATGGCAGTCCTCCAGCGAGGTGTGAGGACCGGCAATCTACTGCTTCTGGACTGAGGTTGCCGAACTGGATCTGAGGTACGGCGCCGCTGGCGGAGGTCTAAGCCAGCCGCCCCTTCACGATGCCGCTGGCCTTGGTGAAATCCATCCGGCCGGCGTAGCGCTCCTTCAGGGCCGCCATCACCCGGCCCATGTCCTTGATCGAACTGGCTTCGAGCTCGGCCATCACCTCGCTGACCGCGGCCTCGGTCGCGTCCTCGTCCATGGCCTGCGGACGGAAGCGGTCGATCACGGCGATCTCCTCCTCCTCCTGGCGCACCAGGTCGTCGCGCTGGCCGCGCCGGTAGAGCTCGATCGACTCGTGCCGCTGCTTCACCATCTTCTGCAGCATCTCCAGGATCTCGGCGTCGGTGATCCCGTCGGTGTTGCCGCGCCCCCGCGCCGCAATGTCGCGGTCCTTCAAGGCCGCCAGGATCAGCCGCACGGTGGAGAGCGAGCGCTTGTCGCCGCTCTTGGCGGCCTGCTTCAGCGCCTCGTTCAGCTTCTGGCGCAGCATGGGCCCTCTCCTCGCTCTGGAAGGTTGGGGAGCCTAGCCAAGAACGCCCGGCGGTGCCACCTGCCAAGGCATGGCCCCGAAGCCTGCAACGCCCCCCCGTGCCGCCACGTTCCGGGAAGTCTGCGCCGCCCGGCGCGACTCCCCTTCCCGGCGCGCGAGCGATGCTCTAGAAGGCTCCTCTCCAGGGGCGCCGCCGCCGTGGCCGCGCCTTTGGAGTCCCCGACAGGATCGCTCGCCCATGTCCGTGCTCGAGAAGACCGCCGGCCTGACGCCGGGGCCCGCCATCGTCGCGCGCCCGGAGGGCGCCACCGGCGTGCTGGTGCTGGCCGACGGCAGCCGCTTCTGGGGGCAAGGTTTGGGCGCGACAGGTCGCGCCGTGGGCGAAGTGTGCTTCAACACCTCGATGAGCGGCTACCAGGAGATCCTCACCGACCCCTCCTACGCCGGGCAGATCATCACCTTCACCTTCCCGCACATCGGCAACGTCGGCACCAATCCCGAGGACATCGAGACGACGACCCCGGCCGCGCGCGGCCTGATCCTGCGCCAGCCGATCACCGACCCGGCCAACTGGCGCGCCGCGCAGCACCTGGAGCGCTGGCTGGTGAGCCATGGCCTCGTCGGCCTCGCCGGCATCGACACTCGCCGGCTGACGCGGCGCATCCGCGACCTGGGCGCGCCGGTCGGCGTGATCTGCCACGCGCCCGACGGCCGTTTCGACCTGGCGTCGCTCGACGCCGAGGCGAGGGCCTGGCCGGGACTCGAGGGCATGGACCTCGCTGGCGAGGTCTCCTGCCGGCAGAGCTATCGTTGGGAGGAGACGCGCTGGGCCTGGCGCACGGGCTACGGCCGCCTCTCGGCGCCCCGCTACCACGTCGTCGCCCTCGACTATGGCGCCAAGCGCAACATCCTGCGCTCGCTCGCCTCGACCGGCTGCCGCGTCACCGTGGTGCCGGCAACCGCCACCGCCGAGGAGGTGCTGGCGCACGACCCCGACGGAGTCTTCCTTTCCAACGGCCCGGGCGATCCGGCGGCGACCGGCCAGTACGCCGTGCCGGAGATCCGCAAGCTGGTCGAGAGCGGCAAGCCCGTCTTCGGCATCTGCCTCGGCCACCAGATGCTGGCGCTGGCGCTGGGCGGCGAGACGCGCAAGCTGCACCTCGGCCACCGCGGCGCCAATCACCCGGTGCAGGACCTGGAGACCGGCAAGGTCGAGATCACCAGCCAGAACCACGGCTTCGTCGTCGACAACGACTCGCTGCCCGAGGGCGTGATCCCGACCCACGTCTCGCTCTTCGACCGCACCAACGAGGGGCTCAGGGTGGAGGACAGGCCGGTCTTCTCCGTGCAGTATCATCCCGAGGCTTCGCCCGGCCCGCACGACAGCCGCTACCTGTTCGAGCGCTTTGCGGCGTTGATGGGAACGCGCAAGAGGTAAAGCGAGGGGGAGAACGACGCAGCACCCGGAGATCTGCGGCCCGAGGGAGCCGGGTCCGCAAGCGCCCCTGTTTCCGCGCGCCCCGGCGGATCGTTGGGTGCTCTTCGGCATCGCGCTTTGGTGCCTTGCGGAAGCGCTGTTCCGGCGCAGCTTCTCGGCGGTGCTCGGCGTCGACGACGCCGAGCCGCTGCTGCTGGCGCAGGACATCCAGTGGCTGCACCATCCGCACAGGCCGCCATTCTACTACTGGCTGACCTGGCTCTTCGCCCAGTTCAACGGCTACAACCTGGATACCGTCCTCCTGGTGAAGTACAGCACCATCGCAGCGGCGCTGGTGCTGTTCTATGCCATCGCGCGCCGCCTGCTGCAGCGCTGGCAGGGCGCGGTGGCGGCCCTGCTCGGTCTCACCTTCCTCTACGACACCGGCTTCAACCCGCACCTCAATCTCGCGCACACGCTTGGGCTCTGGCTGACGGTGACGCTCGCCTTCTGGCTGATGCTGCGCGCCGGCGAGCGGCCGAGCCTGCAGAACTTCGTGCTGCTGGGACTGGCGCTGGGGCTGGGCCTGCTGAGCAAGCCCAGCTTCCTCGCCGTCGTGCCCTGCCTGTTGCTGGCCGGCCTCTTGTCGCCGCG
>DATEDK010000239.1:0-2779 GCA_035281685.1 Kiloniellales bacterium
GATGTAGAGCGCCTCGTTGCCGACCGGGGGGCGATCCTTGCCATAGACGAAGTCGGTCAGCACGGTGGTCTTGGCTCCGAAGTGCTTCTCGACCGACTTGAACCAGCCCTTGGGATCGCGCCGCGTCAGGATGAACTTGGAGCCCGGAAAGGCCCGGTCGAGCTCGCGGTAGAGCAGGGTCCAGGGGATGTTGCGGAAGGCATCGTAGCGCTCGGCGATCGGCAGGCAGATGGCGGCGAGCCCCTCCTGCGTCACCGGCACCGGCAGGCCGTACCGCCGCTTCAGCTCGCCGGCCGGAATGTGCGGGCAGAGATCGTAGCCGAGCAGGCGCAGGGCCCGGCCGAGCGACATCGTGCCGGTCTTCGGGAAGCCGATGTTGAAGACCTTGGCCCTCATGCCGTGCCGATGTCTCCGAAGCCCTTGCCCTCGCGCGCGAGCTGCACCAGGAGGGGCGCCGGCCGCCAGGCCCAGGCATCGTCCCGGCGGAAGCGTTCGACGTCGGCCAGCACCTTGGCGAGGCCGCGCTGGTCGGCCCAGAACATCGGCCCGCCCTCGTGCGCCGGGAAGCCGTAGCCGTTGATCCAGACCATGTCGATGTCGACCGAGCGGAGTGCGATGCCCTCGCCCAGGATCTTCGCCCCTTCGTTCACCAGCGCCGTCAGGAGCCGCGTCAGGATCTCCTCCTTGCTGAAGGAGCGACGCACGATGCCCTTCTCGCGCGAGGTCGCCAGGATGAGCTCCTCGATCTCCGGATCGGGATGCGGCGTGCGGTCGCCCTTCTCGTAGCGGTACCAGCCGGCGCCGGACTTCTGCCCGAGACGGCCGAGCTCGACGACCTTGTCGGGCAGCTCGACGTAGCGCTCGGCGGGATCGCGCTTGCCGTCCTCGCGCCGGCGGTTGGCATAGCTGATGTCGAGCCCGGCGAGGTCGCCGACCGCGAAGGGACCCATGGCAAAGCCGAAGGCGGTGACCGCGGCATCGATCTCCTGCGGCAGGGCGCCGTCCTCCAGCATGTAATAGCTCTGGCGCTGGTAGTAGCGCAGCATGCGGTTGCCGATGAAGCCGTCGCACACGCCGCTCACCACGGCGACCTTCCCGAGCTGGCGGCCGACCGCGAGTGCGGTCTTCAGCGCGTCGTCGGCCGTCTTTGCCGCGCGCACGACCTCGAGCAGGCGCATGACGTTCGCCGGGCTGAAGAAGTGCATGCCGAGCACGTCCTGCGGTCGGCTCGTGGCGGCGGCAATCCTGTCGACGTCGAGATAGGAGGTGTTGGTCGCCAGCACGGCGCCGGACTTGGCCAGCTCGTCGAGCTTGGCGAAGACCTCCTGCTTCACCTCCATCTTCTCGAAGACCGCCTCGATGATCAGGTCGGCGGTGGCGACCGTCGCAAGGTCGAGCGAGGGGCGGATCAGCGTCATCCGCTTCTCCATCTCCCTCAGCGGGAGGCTGCCGCGCTTGACGCTCCCCTCGTAGTTGCCGCGGATGCGCTCGAGCCCGCGCTCCAGCGCCTCGCGGCTCGTCTCCATCAGCGTCACCGGGATGCCAGCGTTGGCGAAGCACATCGCGATGCCGCCGCCCATGGTGCCGGCGCCGATGACGGCGGCCTCCTTCACCGGCCGCGGTTCGACCTCGTCCATGCCCGGCACCTTGGCGACCGCGCGCTCGCCGAAGAAGACGTGGATCAGCGCCTTGCGCTGCGGCGAGGCCATGCACTGGTCGAAGAGCTCGCGCTCGCGCTTCAGGCCCTGGTCGAAGGGAAGGGTGACCGCAGCCTCCACCGCCTCGACGCATTTCATCGGCGAGAAGCGTCCGCGGTAGCGCTGCGCAACCTTCTTCTTTTCCGCCTCCAGCGTGCCGGGCGGCACCTTCAGCTTCTGGTCCAGATCGCGCACGCGCTTCACCGAGGCGTTGTCGATGGCGACGGTCGAGCCGTAGCCGACGGCGGCCTTGTGCGGATCGGTCTCGTGCACCAGGGCATCGACGATGCCGAGCTTGGCCGCCTCCTCCGCCTCCACGTGGCGGCCCGAGGTGATCATCTCGATGGCGGCCTCGACGCCGGTCAGCCGCGGCAGGCGCTGCGTGCCGCCGGCGCCGGGGAGCAGTCCCAGCTTGACCTCGGGCAGGCCCACTTTGGCGCCCGGCAGCGCGATGCGGTAGTGGCAGCCGAGCGCGAGCTCCAGGCCGCCGCCGAGTGCCGTGCCGTGCAGCACGGCGACGATCGCCTTCTTCGCGTTCTCGAAGCGCTCGATCACCTGGCGCAGCGTCGGCTCCGCCGGCGGCTTGCCGAACTCCTTGATGTCGGCGCCGGCGATGAAGGTGCGGCCCTTGCCGTAGAGCGCCAGCACCTTGGCCTCGGGGTCGGCCAGCGCCGCTTCGAGAGCGGCCAGGAGGCCGGCGCGCACGGGCTGGCTGAGCGCATTGACCGGCGGATTGTCGACCGCGATCAGGCCCACGCTGCCTTCACGCTCGTAGCGGACCAGTGGCTCCATGACATCCCCTCGCTGGCGGCGGCGGCAGTGTAACGAAGCGTTTCCTTACGGCAACCAAGGGCCCCTCACCCTGTCCCTCTCCCCGCTCCGTGGGGCGAGGGGACCCCTGGCCTGCTGTCCTTCGAAAGTCGCTCACTCCCAGCGGCGTTGCCGTCCCCTCTCCCCGCTGGTGTTTTGGCCGGAGACATGGTGGACGGGTGTTCGGAGACATGGTGGACGGGTGGTTGAGTTGATCAGGCATCGGTGAATGGTGCAACGGGACCGGGCGCGGAGCCCACCATCGCTCAGGC
>DATEDK010000240.1:0-3272 GCA_035281685.1 Kiloniellales bacterium
ACGCGCGCCCAGCCCTCGATGTCCGGCAGCCAGTTGATGGCACCCCAGCTGACGAAGGCGACCTCGTAGCGTTCGCCCAAGAGAGTCGGCGCGTCGTAGACGTTGCCCAGCACGAAGCGGGCCTCCAGCCCGGCCTCCTCGGCCAGGCGCCGCGCCTGCGCCACTCCCTTCTCGGAGAAATCGAGGCCGGTCACCGTCGCGCCCATCCGCGCCAGGGTCAGCGTGTCGAGCCCGAAGTGGCACTGCAGGTGCACCAGACGCTTGCCCGCGACGGAGCCCAGCTCGCGCTGTTCGATGCCGGAGAGCGTCCGGCGGCCCGCCAGGAACGCCTTCACGCCATAGAAGGGCGAGGCGACGTGCAGCGCCACCACCTCGTCCCAGCGCGCCTTGTTGAGCGCGTAGGAGTGCGTCGCATCCATTCCCCTACTCCGCTGCCTTGACGACCTGCTCGGGCACCTTCTCGCGCAGCGTGACGAACTCCTCCGCCGCGGTCGGGTGGATGCCGATGGTCTCGTCGAACACGCGCTTGGTGGCGCCGGCCTTCAGCGCGATGGCGATGCCTTGCAGAATCTCCGGCGCGTCGAGCCCTACCATGTGGGCGCCCAGCACGCGCTCGCTTCCCTGCTCCACCACCAGCTTCATCAGCGTGCGCTCGTGGCTGCCGGAGAGCGTGTGCTTCAGCGGGCGGAAATCGGTCTTGTAGATGTCGACCTTCTTGCCGCGCTCGCGCGCCGCCTGCTCGGAGAGACCGACCGTGCCGATCGGTGGCTGGCTGAATACGGCGGTCGGGATGTTGTCGTAGTCGACCTTGGTCGGCGCGCCGTCGAACAACGTCTTCGCCAAGGCCATGCCTTCGGCCAGCGCAACCGGCGTCAGGTTCACCCGGTCGGTGACGTCGCCGATCGCATGGATCGAGGGCACCGAGCTCTGCGAGTAGGCATCGACGGCGATCGCACCCTTGGCGTTGAGCTTCACGCCGACCTGCTCCAGGCCGAGGCCCTCGACGTTCGGCCGCCGGCCGATCGCGTAGACGACGAGGTTGTACTCGCTCTCCGTGCCGTCCGTGAAGCTGACGCGGATCGCCTCGCCCGCCTGTTCCAGCCTGGCGACGCTGCATTTGAAGCGGAGCCGGATGTGCTTCTTCATCATCTCCATGGCCAGGAAATGGCGCACGTCGTCGTCGAAGCCGCGCAGGAAAGGGTCGCTTCGGTGCGACAGCACGGTCTCGCAGCCGAGCCCGTTGAAGATGCCGGCGAACTCGACGCCGATGTAGCCGCCGCCCACCACCAGCACGCGGTCCGGGAGCTTCGGCAGGAAGAAGAGGTCGTCGGAGATCTTCGCCAGCCTGCAGCCCGGCACGTCGTCGCGTAGCGGCCGCCCGCCGGTGGCGACCAGGATGTGGCGTGCGGTGACCCGCTTGCCGCCGATCTCGACCGCGTGCGGTCCGACGATGGTGGCGCGGCCCTTGACGATTTCTACGCCGGCCTTCGACAGGATCTGCTCGTAGATGCCGTTGAGCCGGTGGATCTCCTTGTCCTTGTTGGCGATCAGCGTCGGCCAGTCGAAGGAGCTCTCGCCCACGGTCCAGCCGAAGCCCTTGGCGTCGTGGAAATCCTCGCGGAAGTGCGCGGCGTAGCTGAGGAGCTTCTTCGGCACGCAGCCGACATTCACGCAAGTGCCGCCGAACCAGCGCTCCTCGGCGATCGCGACCTTGGCGCCGTAGCCGGCGGCGAAGCGGCTGGCGCGCACGCCGCCGGAGCCCCCGCCGATGGTGAAGAGGTCGAAGTCGTAGTGCATGGCGACAAGATAGGCGCTGGCCGCGGCCCGGCATAGTCTGGCGCCGGAAAGGAACAGCACTGATGACCGCGATCGCGATCGACCCAGCCCGCCTGCTCGGCGACCTGCAACACTTGCGCAGCTTCGGCGCCAGCAGCACCGGCGCCGTGCGCCCGGCCTTCACGCCAGCCGACATCGCCGCGCGTCGCTGGCTGGCCGATCGCATGAGCGTGGCGGGCCTCGTGCCCCGCTTCGATCCCGTCGGCAACCTCTTCGGGCTGCCGCCAGGCGCAAAGCCGATCCTGATCGGCTCGCACAGCGACACGCAGCCGGAGGGTGGCTGGCTCGACGGCGCTTACGGCGTGATCGCCGGCCTGGAGATCGCGCGCGCCAGCCTCGCCGCCGGCGGCCCGCCGGTCGCCTGTGTCGCCTTCCAGGAAGAGGAAGGCCGCTTCGGCCCATGGATGGGCAGCCACTTCGTCGCGGGCCACGCCAGCCTCGCCGAGATGGACGCGATGCAGGACCTGCAGGGCGTCAGCTTCGCCGAGGCCAGGCGCGCCATGCCGGAGCTGGCCGGCGCGGAGCGGCTGGATCTGGCGCGGTTCGCCGCCTTCCTCGAGCTGCACATCGAGCAAGGTCCCGTGCTGGACCGGCACGGCGAGCGGATCGGCGTGGTCGAGGCGATCGTCGGCCTGCGCCAGTTCCTCATCACCATCGAGGGTGAGCAGAACCACGCCGGCACCACGCCGATGGCGCTGCGCCGCGACGCCTTCGACGGGCTGCGCCGCTTCGCCAATCTGGTCGAGATCAACTTCATGCCCTTGGTGCAGCCCTCGACGGTCTGGACCATCGGCCACGTCGCGGTGCACCCGAGCGCGCCCTCGGTTGTGCCGGGCCGTGTCACTTTCACCTTGCAGTTTCGCGACAGCGATCCCGAGCGTCTCGTGCAAATGGAAGAGGCCGTGCAGTCCATCGTGCGCAAGTTCGACACGGCTTTCCGCTTGACGCTTGGCAAACGCATCGCGCACGAGCCGGAGCGGATGGACGCGCGGCTGATCGACCATCTGTCTGGAGCCGCCCAAGCGCTGGCACCGGGCAAGTGGCGCCGCATGCCCTCGGGTGCGCTGCACGATGCGATGAACCTGGCGCCGCGGCTGCCGACCGCGATGCTGTTCGTGCCCTCGCTGCGCGGCATCAGCCACTCCTTCGCCGAGGACACCCGCGAGGAGGACCTGGCGCTGGGCGTTCAGGTGCTGGCCGACGCCGTCGGGCGGATCGCTAAGGCTTGGTGAACGCGACGCCACCGACGATGCCAAGCAGGATCGCCGCGAAGAACACCAGCGCGGCGAGGCGGAAGCGCCGCAGGTAGGGCGCCGCCGCCGGCAGGAAGTGCCGGCCGCTGAAGAAGGCATGGCCGTGTGTCGCGTACCAGAAGCGCGAACGGCCGGGTTCGCGATGGCGCAGCATGGCGAGGGCCGCCACAACAGCAGCCAGCC
>DATEDK010000241.1:0-6551 GCA_035281685.1 Kiloniellales bacterium
CTTGAACGAGTCGATCAACAATGCGCTGACCGTGAAGTCGCTGGCGCTGGAGCCGGAGATGGAGCGGCGCTGGGAGGGCCGGCTCGCCGCCGCCGCCTTCGCCTCCTATCGCGCCGGCAATCTTTCCAACGTCTCTCACACGCTGGGCTATCTGCTGCAGATGCTGGCCTCGCTCGCGATCCTGTCGATCGGCGCGGTGCTGACGATCAAGGGCGAGATGACGGTGGGCGCGCTCATCGCCTGCAACATGCTGGCGAGTCGCGTGCTGGTGCCCTTGCGCGCCATCGCGTCGGGCTGGCACCAGGTGCAGGAGACCAAGGAAGCCTTCCGGCGCATCAACGAGGTGATGGAAGAGGCGGCGGAATCGCCGCCCGGCACCGCCTCGCCGACGCCGGAGCTGCGCGGCCGCATCCAGCTGGAGGCCGTCGACTTCAGCTTCGAGGCCGGGCAGGCGCCGACGCTCCGCGCCATCGATCTCTCGATCGATCGCGGCAGCGTCATCGGCATCATCGGCCCCTCGGGCTCCGGCAAATCGACGCTCGCCAAGCTGATGCAGGGGCTCTACCGGCCGACCGCGGGGCGCATCACCATCGACGGCACCGACGTGCAGCACATGTCGCTGCAGGCGTTGCGCCAGCAGATCGGCGTGGTGCCGCAGGACAACCAGCTCTTCGCCGGCACGGTGCGCGAGAACATCCAGCTGGGCGCACTGGCACGCGATCCGGACCGCGTGGTGGCGGTGGCGAAGTTCGTCGGCGCGCACGACTTCATCCAGCGCCTGCCGAAGGGCTACGAGACGGTGCTGGGCGAGCGCGGCATCGGCCTCTCGAACGGCCAGCGCCAGCTGCTCTGCATCGCCCGCGCGCTGGTGCGCAACCCTCGCGTGCTGATCCTGGACGAGGCGACCAGCGACCTCGATCCCGTCGCCGAGGACTTCCTGCTGCGCAATCTGCAGCGCGCCGCGAAGGGACGCACCATCGTCATCGTCACCCACCGCCTGGCGCCGCTTGCGATCGCCGACCGCGTGGCGCTCCTGATCGACGGGCGCATCGAGCGGGTGGGGCCGCCCGCCGAGGTGATCGCCTTCGCCAAGACGCGCATGGCGGAAGTCGCCATGCCGCGCTAGGCGGATCGCCATGAACAAGCCGCTCGCCCCGATCGACCCCGGCGCCCGCGAGAACCGCGAGAGCGAGGACCGGCCGCCGGGCTACCTCCCGGTGCCCGCCTCCATGCGGCCCGAGGCGCGGCGGCTCTATGCCGACTTCCTGCCGGACAGCCAGGCGGTGGCCGAGCGCGCGCACTCGCCGCTCGCCCGCACGCTGCTGCTGGTGCTGTCGCTGATGGTGATCGCCTTCGTCGCCTACATCTCGATCGCCGAGGTCGACCAGGTGGCGAGCGCCCAGGGCGTCGTGCGGCCGGGCGGACGGGTGAAGGTGGTGAACCATCCCGACGGCGGACGCGTCGCCGCGATCCACGTGCGCGAGGGCGACCAGGTCGTCGAGGGCCAGCCGCTGCTCGAGCTCGACCCGGCGATCATCGGCGAGGAGGTCGAGAAGCGCCGCGCCGCCTGGATCGTGAGCGAGCTGCAGGTGGCGCGGCTGACCGCCGAGGCCGCCGGCTTGACGCCGGAATTCCCCGACGACCTGGCGGACGAACGGCCCGATCTCGTCGCTTCGGAACGAGCGCTCTACCAGGCGCGCGCCGAGGCCATCGCGACGCGTCGCGCGCAGGCCGACGAGGTCGTGCGCCAGCGCCAGCAGGACGTCGCCACGCTGGAAGCGCGCGACAAGCAGCAGCGCCAGAGCCTGGAGCTGCTGCGCCAGCAGATCGCCGCGCTGGAGAAACTGCGCGCGCAGGGCTACTTCCCCGAGCTGCGCTACCTGACCGTGCTGCGCGAGCTCAGCGACGCCGAAGGCCAGCTGGCCGAGACGCAGACGCAGCTCGAAGCGGCGCGGGCGGCCTTGGCCGAGGCCGAGAGCAAGCGCGTCTCGGTCGACCGCGAGTGGCGGGCGCAGGTGCAGCAGGAGCTGGCCGATGCGATCGCGCTGCGCGACGAGGTTCTGAGCCTGCTGAACCAGAGCGATACCGCGCTTGCCGGCCTCGTCGTGCTGTCGCCGGCCGACGGCATCGTGCAGGAGCTGAAGGTGAACAATCTCGGCCAGTCGGTGGGCGCGAACCAGGAGCTGATGAAGATCGTGCCGCTGGGCGATCAGCTGATCGTCGAGGCCAAGGTCGCCAACGCCGACATCTCGCACGTCGAGGTCGGCCAGCAGGCGCGGGTGAAGATCACCACCTACAACTACATCCGCTTCGGCGTGTTGGAGGGCAAGGTCACGCAGATCTCGCCGGATGCGACCAAGGACGAGCGCAGCGGCGTGCTGTATTTCTCAGTCTATGTGGAGACCGAGAAGAACTACCTGGGCGACCAGCCCGGCCAGTACCCGGTCTCGCCCGGCATGACCGCCGAGGTCGACCTGGTGATCGGCAAGCGCACGATCCTCGCCTTCCTGACCGACCGCCTGCGCCAGACCGCCGCCGAGGCCTTCGGCGAGTAGGTGCTCCAGCAGGTCCGTTGACTTGCCTTCGCGCCCGAGTCTTAAGTCAGGCGCAACAATGTTGCAGCGCGAAGGCTGCGCTGCCGGACGGTCGACTGAGAGATCAGGCGCAGATGGCGGGCAACATCGATCGGGCGGGGCGGCCGCTGTCCCCGCACATGCAGATCTACAAGTGGCAGTGGACCATGGCGCTGTCGATCCTGCACCGCGTCACCGGCGTGGCGCTGGCGGTCGGCACGCTGCTCCTGGTCTGGTGGCTCGCCTCGGCCGCCTATGGCGAGGCCGTCTACGAGGATGCGCGCAGCTTCCTCGGCTCCTGGATCGGCCGGCTGCTGCTGTTCGGCTGGTCGATCGCCTTCTTCTATCACCTCTGCAACGGCATCCGGCACATGCTGTGGGATACCGGCAAGCTGCTCGATCTGAAGGGCGCCTACGCCTCGGGCATGCTCGTGCTGGCCGTGACGGCGGTGCTGACCGCGGCCGCGTGGATCGGCGCCTACCTCGCCATGGGAGCGTTCTGAGCCATGGAGGAGAAGCTCACCACCACCCAGGCGGCCTCCGCCGGCAGCGTCGATCGCCGTTCCGATCTCGCCCGCGCGCGTGGCCTGGGCTCGGCCAAGGAGGGCGTGCAGCACTGGTGGCTGCAGCGCCTGACCGCGCTTGCGCTGGTGCCGCTCTCGCTCTGGTTCGTCGCCTCGGTCGTCTGCCTGGCGGGCGCCACGCGCGCCGAGCTCGTCGACTGGCTGAGCTCGCCCTTCTCCGCCGGACTGCTGCTGCTCTGCCTGCTCGCCACCTTCTGGCATGGGCTCCTGGGCCTGCAAGTGGTGATCGAGGACTACGTGCACAGCGAGGGGGCGAAGCTCGTCTGGCTGCTCGCGATCAAGGCGCTGCTCTGGTTCCTCGCCGTCGCCAGCCTGGTCTCCGTCGTCAAACTGAGCTTCGCGCTTTAGGTCTCATCCCCTCCACCACGCGAAGCGTGGGGAGGGTTAGGGAGGGGGTGTCGACATTGAAGCTGCTTCGTCGAGACCCCCTCCCCAACCCTCCCCCATGCTTCGCATGGTGGAGGGCTTTCCGCGTCCCGTAGCATCGCGCCATGGCCCGTCCGCGCATCGCCATCGCCGGCTTCCAGCACGAGAGCAACACCTTCGCGCCCTTCGGGGCCAGCTACGAGGACTTCGTCAAGCCGGACGGCTGGCCGGCCATGGCCGAGGGCAGGGAGATCCTGCGCGTCTTCGGCAACCTCAACATCCCGATCGGCGGCTTCATCCAGCACGCGCCGAAGAACTGGGAACTGCTGCCGCTGCTCTGGTGCAGCGCCGAGCCCTGCGGGCCCGTCGAAGACGCCGCCTTCGAGCGCGTCGCGGCCCGGATCTGCGACGGCCTGGCCGAAGCCGGTCCGCTCGACGGCGTGCTGCTCGACCTGCATGGCGCAATGGTCGTGGAGTCTCACGAGGACGGCGAGGGCGAGCTCCTGCGCCGGGTGCGCGCCATCGTCGGTCCGCGCGTGCCGGTCGTGACCACCCTCGACCTGCACGCCAACGTGACCGAGGCGATGGTGCGCCACGCCGACGCGATCACGCTCTACCGCACCTACCCGCACGTCGACATGAGCGAGGCGGCGCGCCGCGCGGTGTCGCTCATGCGCCGCCTGCTGGCGAAGCAGCCGGTCGCCAAGGCCTGGCGCAAGCTGCCGTTCATGATGCCGCTCTCGGCGCAGTGCACCACGCTCGAGCCCTGCCGCTCGCTCTACGGCAGCCTGGCGGCGCGCGAGCGTGGCGGCGTGCTCTCCGTGGACTTCGCCGCCGGTTTTCCGCCCGCCGACATCTTCGAGTGCGGCCCGGCGGTCGTGGCCTACGGCGAGACTCCTGACGCTGCCGAAACGGCGGCCGAGTCCTTCCTGCAGGACGTCCTCAGGGTGGAGGCCGAGTTCGACAGCCGCCTGGTGCCCGCCGGCGAGGCGGTTCGCCAGGCGATAGCCGAGGGCCGCGCGGGCCGCCCGGTGGTGCTGGCCGACGTGCAGGACAACGCGGGCGCGGGCGCCACCTCGGACACCACCGCGTTGCTGCGCGAGCTGATCGACCAGGGAGCGCAGAAGGCGGTGCTGGCGCTGCTCTGGGATCCGCCGTCGGCAGAGCGCGTCCATGCCGCGGGCCTGGGCGCCGAGCTCGATCTCGTGCTGGGCGGCCGCTACGGCGACCCCGGCGGCCCCTTGCCGGCACGTGTCCGCGTCGAGGCGCTTTCCGACGGCAACATCCTCTGCCAGGGGCTGATGCTGGGCGGCGTCACCGTGGCGCTCGGGCCGACGGCCATGCTGCGCATCCTCGGCACCGGCGCGGACCTCAGGGTCGCCATCTGCAGCCAGCGCTTCCAGTGCATGGACCAGGCCGTGCTGCGGGCGCTCGGCGCCGAGCCGAAAGACCAGGCGATCCTGGCGATCAAATCCACGATACACTTCCGCGCCGATTTCGAGCCGATCGCGGCGCGGGTCATCAACGTCGAGGCGCCGGGAACGCATCCCTGCCGCCTCGACAAGGTCGACTACCGCCGCCTCAGGCCTGGCCTGCGCCTGGTGCAGGAGGCTCGGCGAGCGGCGGAGTGAAAGCTTCCAGGCCGGAGCAACCGGCCGGAAGCGTGAGGCTGCAGCAGAAGGGAGTAAGGCATCATGAAGGGGTTGATCGGCGGCCTGATCCTGGCCGCGACGCTTGCCGGCACCGCCTGGGCGGAGACGCCGAAGGACACGCTGGTGATCGGCAAGAACATCGACGACATCATCACCATGGATCCGGCCGAGATGTACGAGCTCTCGACCAGCGAGATCATGGTCAACGTCTACGACCGCCTGATGGGCCTCGAGCCCGGCGACATGAAGACCCTCGTGCCGACCGCGGCCGAGAGCTACAAGGTCGGCGACGACGGCAAGACCTTCACCTTCGTGCTGAAGCCGAACCTGAAGTTCGCCTCGGGCAACCCGGTCACCGCCGAGGACGTCGCCTTCTCGCTCTCGCGCGTGATCAAGCTGGCGCTGACGCCGTCCTTCATCTTCGACCCGCTCGGCTGGACCAAGGACAGCGTCGACGGCATGCTGAAGGTGATCGACGAGCGCACCATCGAGATCACCGTCGCCGAGCAGCTCTCCCCCAGCTACGTCCTGAACCTCTTCTCCACCATCACCTCCTCGATCGTCGACAAGAAGCTGGCGATGGAGCACGAGGTGAACGGCGACCTCGGCCACGAGTGGCTGAAGACCAACTCCGCCGGCTCCGGCGACTACGTCATCAAGTCCTGGAAGCCGAACGAGTCGGTCGTGCTGGAGGTCAACGAACTTTCCTGGCGCGGCGAGAAGGCGATGAAGCGGGTCATCATGCGGCACATCCCGGAGCCGGCCTCGCAGCGCCTGCAGCTGGAGAAGGGCGACATCGACATCGCGCTGAACCTGACCGCCGACCAGATCGCCGGCCTTCAGGGCAATCCGGACATCGTCGTCGACCCGGCGCCCAAGGCGACGATCAACTACCTCGGCCTGAACCAGAAGGTGAAGGAGCTGGCGAACCCGAAGGTCTGGGAGGCGCTGCGCTGGGCCGTCGACTACCAGGGCATGGCGGACAGCTTCCTCAAGGGCCGCTTCATGGTGAACCAGTCGTTCTGGCCTGCCGGCTTCTTCGCCTCGCTGGAGGAGAACCCCTATCACCTCGACATCGCCAAGGCGAAGCAGCTGCTGGCCGAGGCGGGCTATCCGAACGGCTTCACCGTCGACTTCGACGCGCCCTCCACCTCGCCCTTCGCCGAGGTGGCGCAGTCGATCCAGGCGACCTTCGCCGAGGCCGGGGTCACGGTGAACATCCTGCCGGCTGAAGCCAAGCAGGTGCTGACGAAGTACCGCGCGCGCACGCACGGCATGGTCGTCATGTACTGGGGTCCGGACTATTTCGATCCGCACTCCAACGCCGGGTCCTTCGCCTTCAACGGCAACAACGCCGACGATGCGACCTCCAAGCC
>DATEDK010000242.1:0-7409 GCA_035281685.1 Kiloniellales bacterium
CGGGTGCGGAAGCCGATCAGGAAGTAGATGTGCGCGATCGACCAGAGCCACCAGGCGAAGAAGCCCGAGAATTTGATCCAGCCGAAGTCGACGACCGCCTGGCTGCGGCCGATGGTGGCGAGATCGCCCGTATGCCGGTAGCGGAAGGGAGGCGGCGCGGGCCGGCCCTTGAGGCGCGCGGCGATCGTCTTGGCGACGTAGCTGCCCATCTGCTTGGCGGCGGGCGCGATGCCCGGCACCGGCTTGCCCTGGGGCGTGACGACCGACGCGGTGTCGCCGACGACGAATACCTCGGGGTGGCCGGGCAGGCTGAGGTCGGGCGCGACCTTCACGCGGCCGGCGCGGTCCTTCTCGGCGTTCAGCCACTTGGCCGCCGGCGAGGCGGCGACGCCGGCGGCCCAGAGCAGCGTGCGCGCCGGCACGAACTCGGCGCCGATGCAGAGTCCCGCGGCCGTGCAATCGGTGACGGCCTGGCCCAGGCGCACCTCGACGCCGAGCTTCTCCAGCGTGCGCTTCGCCTTGGCGGAGAGGCTCTCGACCATCGCCGGCAGGAGGCGCGGTCCGGCCTCGATCAGCATCACGCGCGCGTCGCGCGGATCGATGGAGCGGAAATCTTCCGCCAGCGCGTGGCGCGCCAGCTCGGCGATGGCGCCGGCGAGCTCGACGCCGGTCGGCCCGCCGCCGATCACGGCGAAGGTCAAGAGCGCCTTGCGCTCGGCCGGGTCGGTCGCGGTCTCCGCCTGCTCGAAGGCGAGCAGCAGGCGGCGGCGGATCGCGGTCGCGTCCTCGATCTTCTTCAGGCCGGGCGCGAAGGGTTCCCACTCGTCGTGGCCGAAGTAGGCATGGCGCGCGCCCGTCGCGACCACGAGATAGTCGTAGCTCATCCGCTCCCGGCCCAGCTGCACGGCCTTGCCGGCGAGGTCGATGGCGGTGACCCGCGCCAGCCGGGTATGGGCGTTCTTCTGGCGGCGCAGGATGGCGCGCGCCGGCCAGGCGATCTGCGCCGGCGACAGCCCGGCTGTCGCGACCTGGTAGAGCAGCGGCTGGAAGAGATGGTAGTTGCGCTTGTCGACCAGCACGACCTCGGCCTCGGCCGAGCCCAGCGCCTTGGCGGCGGCGAGGCCGCCGAAACCGGCACCGATGATGACCACGCGGGGACGGGCCGGGGAGGGGGCTTGCGTGGTCATCATCGTGCCATCGCGCGGGCGGGGATCGGGAGCGTTCATGAGCGGGGGGTCTCCGGATCGCTCCTTAGAGTTAGGCACTTCGCGGAGTGATCGTCGACTGAGACCCTCCGCGTTGCCCGCGTGACAGCGTCACTATCTTCGCCGGGACGCCAGGGTTGAAATACCGTCGCCCTATGATCGAGATAGCCAGGGCGCATGAAGGGGCGGCGATGGCGAGCGGCTTCAAGGACCACTTCTCGGGCAATTCCAGGAACTACGCCGCCTTCCGGCCACGCTATCCCAAGGCGCTGGCGGCGTGGCTGGCGGCCAAGGCGCCGGGGCGCTGGCTGGCGTGGGATGCCGGCTGCGGCACCGGTCAGCTCTCCCTCCTGCTGGCCGGGCACTTCCAGCGCGTGCGCGCGACCGACGCGAGCGCCGAGCAGATCGCTTCCGCCGAAGCCCATCCCCAGGTCGACTATGTGGCGGCACCCGCCGAGGCGAGCGGTCTGGCGCCGGCCAGCGCCGACCTGGTGACGGCGGCGCAGGCCGCGCACTGGTTCGACCTCCCTGCCTTCTATGCCGAGGTGGAGCGCGTGGCGAAACCCGGCGCCCTGGTGGCCCTGATCAGCTACGGCGTCTTCAGCATCGACCTGCAGCTCGATCCGCTGCTGCTTGGCTTTCATCGCGGCACCCTCGGCGACTACTGGCCGCCGGAGCGCCGGCTGGTCGAGGACGGCTACCGCGGCATCGCTTTTCCTTTCCGCGAGATCGCGCCGCCAACCCTCGCCATGCAGGCGGAGTGGTCGCTCGCCGACTTCCTGGGCTACGTCGGTACCTGGTCGGCGGTGAAGCGGTTGCGCGAGTCCGGAGGCGAAGCGGCGTTCGACCGCTTTGCCGCGGCGGTGGCCGAGCGCTGGGGCGAGGCCGAACGCAAGCGCCGCGTGCGCTTTCCGCTTGCGCTGCGCGTGGGCTACCGCTAACGCCTTGCAGCCCCGGCATGGCTGGGTGGCAGGCCGCCCCGTCGCTCGCCGCGCGGTCAGTGCCTAGCCTCTCGCCCGCTCAAGAATCGAAAATCGAACCGGAGGATCGACCGCCATGGCCGTGACGCTGAACAGCCGCGCCGACCTGACCCTGGACCACTACCGGCGCGTCGCCTGGGGCGGCGAGGGCGTGACTCTCGGCAAGCAGGCGCAGGACGCCATGGCCGCCGCCCGCAAGGCCTTCTCCGAGCTGATCGAGAAGGACGACAAGGTCTTCATCTACGGCGTCACCTCCGGCTATGGCCACATGGCCTCGAAGCGGCTGAACCGCGAGGAGCGCAAGGCGCAGGCGAAGCGGCCGCGCGGCGGGGCGGCCTCGTCCTTCGGCGAGCCGATGCCGGAGCGCGTGGTGCGCGGCATCGTGTTCGCGCGGCTCACCAACTTCGTGGAAGGCCACGCGGCGATCACGCCGAAGCTCGGCAACGACGTCGCGGCCATGCTGAGCAACGGCCCGCTGCCCGAGGTGCCGGGGCTCGGCAACGGCTGCCCGGGCGAGATCCAGGCGCTGGGCTACCTCTTCCACGGCGTGGGCACCGATGACGACTACGCCGAGAAGGACTCGCTCTCGCTGGTCAACGGGAGCCCCTGCGGCACCGCGCTCCTGGCCGATGGCGCGCTGGCCGCCCGCCGGCGCGT
The DNA here is from genome assembly GCA_035281685.1 of Kiloniellales bacterium. Lineage (GTDB taxonomy): Bacteria > Pseudomonadota > Alphaproteobacteria > Kiloniellales > JACOMY01 > DATEDK01. The sequence goes on from DATEDK010000242.1 coordinate 2,843, forward strand.
CGAGCTGGCGACGCAGGTCTTCGCGCTTTCCTGGGAGGCCTTCAACGCGCCCCTGCTGCACCTCGATCCCTCGCTCGACGACCTCTGGGAGGACCCCTTCGAGCGCGACGCGCTGCAGGGCTTGCGCGGCTGGCTGGACGGCGTGAACCACGCCGAGCGCCGGCCCTATCAGGCGCCGGTCTCCTGGCGCATCCTGCCGCGCATCCTGGGCTACGCCTACCGCGCGGTGCAGCAGGCGGAGGAGGGCGCCGCGATCTCGCTGAAGGCGGTCTCCGACAACCCGGTCTACATCCCGCCGACGCCGGATCATCCCTTGGGCCGCGTCTTCTCGACCGGCGGCTACCACAACGGCAAGGCCGGCCCCTGCCTGGACAACCTCGCGGCCGCCTGGGCCGACCTCGCGCTCTTGGCCGACCGCCACACCGACAAGATGATGAACGCCTCGGTCTCGCTGCTGCCGGCCGGCCTCAAGGGCCGGGGCGACGGCTATCTCGGCAGCCTAGCCTTCGCCTCGGCCGGCTTCACCGAGCAGGCGCGGCTCGCGGCGCAGCGCACGTTCCTGCCGGGCATGGAGTCGGGCGGCTACGGCCAGAACGACGTGCCGGTGCCCTATTTCCACTCCTGGCGCCACGATGTCGAGGCCGGCCGCGCCTTCGTCAACGCACTGGCGCTCCTGGCGGCGATCTCCAGCCAGGCCTTCTACGTCACCCAGCGGCAGCCGCCGAAGAAGCTCGCCGGGTTCGTCGAGGAGATCCGCACCGTCTTCGAGCCGGTGGACGGTCCGCGCATGCTGGGCTACGACGCCGAGGCCCTGGCTGAGCGTTTCAACGAGCGGGTGCACAGGGCCTAGCCGCAAGCGCCATTGACAGCCGCAGGCCACCATGAAATCGCTGACGTTTCTGCGGCGAAGGGGGTGTGGTCGATGGCAAGATGGCTGGTTCGCTCGTTTCTGGCGGTGACGCTTTGCCTGGGCCTGGTGACGGCGGCTGCCGCACAGGACGACCTGGAGCGGATCCCGATCGAGGACTGGACCCTCCGCTGCACCAAGGCTGAGCCGCCGCGCTGCGATCTGCGGCAGCGCGTGGTGAACGATCAGGGCAAGCAGATCCTCGACTTCGGCATGGGTTACAACGCCGCCGACCAGACCTTCCCGGTGGTGCTGGAGCTGCCGCTGGGCATCCTCGTGCAGCAGCAGATCCGCTTCAAAGTCGAGGAGATCGAGTTCGGCGGCATGAAGGTGAACCGCTGCCTGCCGACCGGCTGCATCGTCGAGGCGGTGGCACCGGTGGAGATGATCGACGCGATGCGCAAGGGCCAGCAGGGCGCGGTGATCGTGCCGCTGCCGGACGGAAAGTTCGCCGCGCTGGTCGTGTCGCTGCGCGGCTTCACCGCCGCGGCGGCCGAGCTGATCCAGCGCAACAGCCGGACCTAGAACCGCAGGCTTTCGCCCGGCCCGCGGCGCCGCCAAGCTGGGCGAGGAGGCGCCGTGACGCGAGAGATCGGCTTCGTCGGGGTTGGCAGGATGGGCGGGCCGATGGCGAGCCGCCTGATCGAGGCCGGCTATCGCCTGCACGTCTTCGACCGGAGCCCGGAGGCGGTCGCCGCACTGGTCGCCAAGGGCGCCGCTGCGGCCCAGTCCCCCGCCGAGGTCGCCACGCGCGCCGCGACCGTGCTGCTGTCGCTGCCGACGCCCGAGGTGGTGCACCAGGTGGCGCTGGGCCGGGATGGCATCGCCGCAGGCGGCGCGATCCGGACCTACGTCGACCTTTCGACAACGGGCCCGGTCATGGCAACGACGGTCGCCGCGGCTCTGGCGCAGCAGGGCATCGCCGTCCTCGATGCGCCGGTCAGCGGCGGCGTTGCGGGAGCGGTCAAAGGCACGCTCGCCATCATGGTCGCCGGAGCGCCCGCACCGGTGGCCGACGTCCAGCCCTTGCTGGAACAGCTCGGCCGGGTCTTCCACGTCGGCGACAGGCCCGGCCTGGGCCAGGTGATGAAGCTCGCCAACAACATGCTCTCGGCGACCGCGATGGCGGCCTCGGCCGAGGTCATGGTGATGGGCGTGAAGGCCGGCCTCGATCCGCGCGTGATGATCGAGGTGATCAACGCCGGCACCGGCGCGAACACCGCCATCCGCGACAAGTTTCCCAAGGCCGTGCTGCCGCGGACCTTCAACCAGGGTTTCGCGACCGGGCTCATGTTCAAGGACGTGAAGCTCTGTCTCGACGAAGCCGAGCGCCTGCACACGCCCGCCTCGGTGCTGAGCGCGGTGCGCCAGCTCTGGGCGGAGACCAACGCGCGCTTCGGCCCGGAGTCCGATTTCACCGCCATCGTGCGGCTGGTCGAGGAGTGGGCCGGCGTGGAGGTGAAGCCGCCGGAGAGCTAGGGGAGGGGACGATGGAATCGCTGCCGGCCTACGAGGTCTATGCGCTGAAGTACGCGCACCACGAACGGCTCGCCTCTCACAATTTCCTCGGCGGCGATCCGCACGATGGGCCGATGCCGATCGACTACTTCGTCTGGGCGATCGTCGGCGGCGGCCGCAGCTTCGTCGTCGACACCGGCTTCGATGCCGCGGTCGGCAGGAAGCGCGGCCGCGACGTGGAGCGCTGCCCGAGCGAAGCCTTGCCGATGATCGGCGTCGAGCCGGCAGCCGTGCGCGACGTGATCGTCACGCACATGCACTACGACCACTGCGGCAATCACCATCTCTTCCCCGAGGCGACCTTCCACCTGCAGGACCGCGAGATGGCCTATGCCAGCGGCCGGCACATGTGCCATGCGGCGCTGGGCGGCGCCTACGAGGCCGACGACGTCTGCGCGATGGTGCGCCGCCTCTTCACCGGCCGCCTGCAGTTCCACGACGGCGTCGAGGAGCTGGCGCCGGGCCTCAGCCTGCACCATCTCGGCGGCCACACCATGGGCATGCAGGCGGTGCGCGTGTGGACCAGGCGCGGCTGGGTCGTGCTCGCCTCCGACGCCTCGCATCTCTACGCCAACATGGACGAGGGCCGGCCCTATCCGATCATCTACAACCTCGGCGAGGTGCTGGAGGGTTACGCCATGCTGCGGAAGCTGGCGAGCTCGCCCAAGGCCGTGATCCCCGGTCACGATCCGCTGGTGCTGCAGCGTTACCCCGCGCCGCGCGCCGACCTCAGGGGCATCGTCGCGAGGCTCGACGCCGATCCCTTGTACTAGGAGCGCAGGCTGCGCCAGAGCTGTCGGTGCACGGCGAGATAGCCGGGAGTCAGCACGGCGATCTCGCTGCGCACCAGCGGGTGCAGGGCCGGCAGGCAATGGAACGGCACGGCCGGATAGGCGTGGTGCTCGACGTGGTAGGGCATGTTCCAGGCGAGGAGCCGCACCAGCCCATTGGTTTCCGTCGTGCGCGTGTTGACGAACATGTCGCGGGCGTCGGGACATCCCCAATGCTCCGCCAGGAGATAGAGCCGAAGGAAGGGCTGGCCGAGAAGCGCGGGGATGATCCAGAGCCAGAGCAGCGCCGTGGTCTGCAGCGCGATCGAAGCGGCAAGAAGCGCCGCGTAGAAGGCCAGCAGCAGGCGCGCTTCGCGCACGATCTTCGGCGCCATGCGCGGCGCGATGAAGGGTTCCGGCACGCGGCCCAACGCGTGGTTCAGCGTCAGCTTGATCTGGCCGATCCAGTAGGGAAGGCCGCTGACGTGCCAGAGATAGGCACGGCGGGTCGCGGGTTTGGGATAGGCGAGCTCCGGGTCGGCGGCGGGGTTGCCGGTGTGGGCGTGGTGGGCGAAGTGGAAGGTGCGGAAGTAGTCCGGCGGCAGGACCAGGACGGCTCCGGCCAGCCAGGCCAGGGCCTGGTTCAGCCAGCGGCTCCTGAAGGCGGTGCGGTGGATCGTCTCGTGTGCCGCGGCGAAGAGCGAGATCAGCAGGATGCCGTGCAGCAGCATGGCCGGCAGCAGGAGCCACCAGGTGCCGAGCGCCAGCCAGACCGCCATGCCGCTGGCGGCGATGGCGCCCAGCTGCAGCAATGCCTGGGCCAGCCCGCGTGCGTCACTGCGCTGCAAGAAGGGCGCCAGTCTTTGCTTGTTGAGGCGGCGGTCCAGGGTTAAATCGGCATCCATGCCCTTGAATGTAGGGCGAGAGCTGCGCGAGATTGAAGGGGCGGAAACCATGCAGCGAAGCCTTCGAGCCTGTGGAGCTGCCGTCCTGGCCCTGTTGCTCGGCCTGGCGGGCGCGCCTGCCTTCGCGGTCGATGACATCGATTCGGACTGCCCGGTCTTCGAGGGCCGCACGCACGCGCAGATTCTCCAGGGCGTGGAGGGCCGCCTGAAGGGCGATTGGAAGCTCGCGATCCGCACCACCGAACGCTCTGCCAAGCGCATCAAGGACAAGGGCGGCGATCCCACCGAGGCTCTGCTGTTCGTCGAGGTACTGAAGTGCCTGCAGCAGGAGGTGGCGGCCGGCCGCCATGCCGACGCCGTGGCCCAGGCGAAGGCCGATCCGCGCTCCGGCCAGGGCGCCCCCAGCGGCTCCGGCAGCTCCAGCAGCTCCAGCAGCAGTTCCGGCGACGAGCCGGTGGTATTCACCA
>DATEDK010000243.1:0-3312 GCA_035281685.1 Kiloniellales bacterium
GTGCGCGAGCTGATCGACCGCAAGGGATTCATGATCGAGCCGCTGATCCCCTTCGACCAGCGTACGGTCGCCTGGGACCTGCCGGTGCCGGCCCCCTCCCCGCCAGACGGCACGCACTGGCTCGGCACCGACGACCAGGCGCGCGACGTGGTGGCACGCTTGATCTACGGCTTCCGAATCTCCGTGCTCTTCGGCTTCGCGATGACGGCGATCTCCGGCGTGGTCGGCGTCGCCGTCGGTGCGATCCAGGGCTACTTCGGCGGTTGGGTCGACCTCTTCGGCCAGCGCTTCATCGAGATCTGGTCCGGCCTCCCGGTGCTGTTCCTCTTGATCATCCTGGCCTCGCTGGTCGAGCCGAACTTCTGGTGGCTGCTCGGCATCACCGTGATCTTCGGCTGGATGGGCTTCGTCGGGGTCGTGCGCGCGGAGTTCCTGCGCGCGCGCAACCTCGACTTCGTGCGCGCCGCCAAGGCGCTGGGTACCCGCGATGTGGTCATCATGTTCCGCCACGTGCTGCCGAACGCCGTGGTCTCCACGCTGACCTTCCTTCCCTTCACGCTGGCCGGCTCGGTGACCGTGCTGACCTCGCTCGACTTCCTGGGCGTCGGCCTGCCGCCGGGCTCGGCCTCGCTGGGCGAGCTCCTGGCGCAGGGCCGCGCCAACCTGGAGGCGCCCTGGCTCGGCCTCACCGGCTTCTTCACCATCGCCGTCATGCTGACGCTGCTGATCTTCATCGGCGAGGCGGTGCGCGACGCCTTCGATCCGCGCAAGGTCATGGGGGGAGAGGCCGCATGAGCGAGGCCCTGCTCGAGGTCAAGGACCTCTCCGTCACCTTCGGCAGCGGCCCGCAGGCGGTGCGGGCCGTGCGCGGCATCTCCTTCAAACTGGACAAGGGCGAGACGCTCGCGCTGGTCGGCGAGTCCGGTTCCGGCAAGTCGGTGACGGCACTGTCGATCCTGCAACTTTTGCCCTATCCGCTGGCCCGGCACGACAAGGCGAGCTCGGTGAGGCTCCGCGGCAAGGAGCTGATGGGCGCCAGCGAAGCCGAGCTGCGCGAGGTGCGCGGCAACGAGATCGCGATGATCTTCCAGGAGCCGATGACCTCGCTCAATCCGCTGCACACCATCCTCAAGCAGGTGAGCGAAGCGCTGATCATCCACAAGAAGATGGGCCGCGCGCACGCCCGCGCGCGCGTGCTGCAGCTCCTGAGGCTGGTCGGTCTCAAGGACCCGGAGAAGCGGCTCGACGCCTATCCGCACCAGCTCTCCGGCGGCCAGCGGCAGCGCGTGATGATCGCCATGGCGCTCGCCAACGAGCCCGACATCCTGATCGCCGACGAGCCGACCACCGCGCTCGACGTCACCATCCAGGCGCAGGTGCTGGGCCTCCTGCGCCGGCTGCAGCGCGAGCTCGGCATGGCGCTGCTGCTGATCACCCACGACCTCTCGATCGTGCGCCGCATGGCCGATCGCGTCGCGGTGATGACCGAGGGCGAGATCGTCGAGACCGGTACGGTGAAGGAGATCTTCGAGCGGCCGCAGCACGCCTATACGCAGAAGCTGCTGGCCGCGCAGCCGCGCGGCGCCGCCGCACCGGTGCCGGCCGAGGCGCCGATGGTGATGCAGAGCGAAGACCTCAAGGTGCATTTCCCGATCAAGCGGGGCGTGCTGAAGCGCACGGTCGACCACGTGCGCGCGGTCGACGGGGTCGACGTCGCGGTGCGCGCCGGCGAAACCCTGGGCGTGGTCGGCGAGTCCGGCTCGGGCAAGACCACGCTGGGCTTCGCCCTCTTGCGCCTGGTGCCGGAAGCCAAGGGTCCGGTCGTCTTCAAGGGCGCGCGCATCGACAGCCTCTCGCAGAGCGAACTCAGGCCGCTCCGGCGCGAGCTGCAGGTAGTGTTCCAGGACCCCTACGGCAGCCTGTCGCCGCGGCTGACCGTGGGCGAGATCATCGCCGAAGGACTCGACATCCACGAGCCGAGGATCGCCGAGGCCGAGCGCCAGTCGCGCATTGCCGACGCGCTGAAGGAGGTCGGCCTGCAGCCGGAGATGGCGGACCGCTATCCGCACGAGTTCTCCGGCGGCCAGCGGCAGCGCATCGCCATCGCCCGCGCGATGATCCTGAAGCCGGATTTCGTCGTGCTGGACGAGCCGACCTCGGCGCTCGACATGTCGGTGCAGGCGCAGATCGTCGAGCTGCTGCGCGACCTGCAGCGCAAGCACCGTCTGGCCTATCTCTTCATCAGCCACGACCTGCGCGTCGTGCGCGCCATGGCGCACCGCGTGCTGGTGCTGAAGGACGGCAAGATGGTGGAGACCGGCGAGGCCGCGGCGCTCTTCGAGCGGCCGCGGCAGCCCTATACCCAGACGCTGCTGAAGGCGGCGCTCGAAGTGGTGATCGAAGAACCGGTGGCGGCCGGCTGATGGCGCTGCTGTTCAAGACCGACGCGAGCCGCGCGGAGGACTGGCTGCGCGCCTTCGCCGAGCAGGCGCCGGAGATCGAGCTGCGCGTCTATCCCGAGCTCGGCAGCCCGGAGGAGATCGACTACGCGCTGGTCTGGCAGCTGCCGGCCGGGCTGCTCGCGCGTTTGCCGAATCTGCGCGTGATCTTCTCGGTCGGCGCCGGTATCGATCACCTGGCGAGCGATCCCAAGCTGCCGCGCCATATCCCCCTGGTGCGCATGGTCGAGCCCGGGTTGAGCGAGGGCATGAGCGAGTACGTGGCGATGCACGTGCTCATGCATCACCGCTTCTTCCTCGATTACCAGGCGCTGCAGCGCCAGCACCGCTGGGAGGAGATCCAGCAGGTGCCGGCCGCCGAGCGGCGTGTCGGCCTCCTCGGTCTCGGCGCGCTCGGCCTCGTCTGCGTCGAGCGGCTCAGACCCTTCGGTTTCCAGCTCTTCGGCTGGAGCCGCGAGCCCAAGGTGGTGAGCGGCATCACCTGCTTCCACGGACCCGAGGGCCTCCGGCGGATGCTGCCGCAGACCGACATCCTGGTCTCGCTCCTGCCGCTGACGCCGGCGACGCGCAACCTGCTGGGCAGGCAGGTCTTTGGCGCACTGCCCAGGGGCTCCTTCTTCATCAACGCCGCGCGCGGCGGCCAGCAGGTCGAGCAGGATCTCCTGGAGGCGCTGGACAGCGGCCAGCTCGCCGGCGCCTCGCTCGACGTCTTCCAGCAGGAGCCGCTGCCGCCGGACTCGCCCTTCTGGGATCACCCGCGCGTGCTGCTGACGCCGCACGTCGCCGCGATGACCATGGCGCCGACCGCGGTCGCGCAGGTGATCGCCAACATCCGCCGCTTCGAGCGCGGCGA
>DATEDK010000244.1:0-8803 GCA_035281685.1 Kiloniellales bacterium
GAAGAGCTCCGGCTTGGTGACGTAGTCGCGCGCGGTGACCACCTGGCCGTGCTCGCTGGCCCAGGCCTCGTCCCCCTTGCCTTCGACGATGACGACGTAGTTGACCATGTCCCCCTAGCCTTTGCGCCAGGCCAGCCTGGCCGGCGCCTTGCCGGGCGCCGCGCCGAGGCCCTTGGCCAGACGCAGCGCATCGGCGCGATCCTCGTAGTAGTCGGCGTAGCGGCCGATCCGCTCGTAGCCGGCGTTCTCGTAGGCGGCGATGGCGGCCCTGTTGTCGGCGCGCACCTCGAGCCGCAGCTCGCTTGCCCCTGCCGCGGCCGCCGCCGCTTCCGCCGCCTGCAGCAGCCGGCCGCCCAGTCCGCGCCGCCGCTCCGCCGGATCGACGGCGATGGAGTAGAGCCGCGCCACCCTCGAGCCGCGCCGGAAGACCACCAGCGCATAGCCGGCAAGCTCGCCCGGCCCGCGCTCCGTCACCAGCAGGGCCGACCGGCCCCGCATCAGGAAATGCCGCAGCGACCGCCGGGAAAGCCGGTCGAGGTCGAAGCAGCGCTGTTCCAGTCGGACGAGCCCATCGAGGTCCCTTCCCTCGGCGCGCCGGACCGATGGCGCGGGCGGCAGGGCATGGGCGGTGGCAGCGGCTCTCAGGCGGGACTCCAAGATGGATTCTCTGTGACTACGATAGCGGCCTGTGACGGCAAGGCCAGTGCTTTCCGGGGCGGACGCCGGCTCCTTTTCGGCGCCTAGCCACTTTCCGAGGTGCGGGCCGCTGCTATTCTCGCGCCTCAGCGGGGAAGAGGTGGCCATCCCATGTCCAAGGCGCAACCGCGCTTAGCCTTCGTTGCCGCCAACAGCGAGGAGGCGATCCAGGCGGCCGAGGTGCTGACCCGGCGCTACGACGGCAGCAAACCGGAGGACGCCGAGATCGTCGTGGCGCTGGGCGGCGACGGCTTCATGCTGGAGACGCTGCACCGCCATCTCGGCCGCGCGCGGGCGATCTACGGCATGAACCGCGGCACGGTCGGCTTCCTGATGAACGGCTACAGCGAGGACGGGCTGCTCGACCGGCTGAGGGCGGCGCAGCCCGTCGAGCTGCATCCCCTCGTCATGCACGCGACCGATACGGCCGGGGCCGTGCACGAGGACCTCGCCTTCAACGAGGTCTCGCTGCTGCGCCAGAGCCGACAGGCGGCCAAGGTGCGCATCCTGGTGGACGGCAGGGTGCGGCTGGAAGAGCTGGTCTGCGACGGCGTTCTGGTGGCCACACCCGCGGGCTCCACCGCCTACAACCTCTCGGCGCACGGGCCGATCGTGCCGATCGGCGCGCGGCTCCTCTGCCTGACCCCGATCTCCGCCTTCCGGCCGCGGCGCTGGCGCGGCGCCCTCCTGCCGGACCGGGCCCGGGTGACCTTCGAGGTGCTGGGGGCGGCGAAGCGGCCGGTTTCCGCGACCGCCGATTCGACCGAAGTGCGCAACGTCGCCCGGGTGGAGATCTGGCAGGACCAGGCGCGCCAGGTGACGCTGCTGTTCGACGCCGACCACAATCTGGAGGAACGCATCCTGCTCGAGCAGTTCACGCCCTAGGGCGGTGCTCGCGCCGGTAGGCGGCATAGCGCGCAGCATCCACCTCGGCGCAGATCAGCGCCTCCCCTGCCCCGGCGCTGGCGAGGATGCTGCCATCGGGCGCGGCGACACAGCTCTCCCCCGCATAGCGCAGACTGCCTTCGGCCCCCGGGCGGTCGGCGAAGACGACGAAGAGCTGGTTCTCGTAGGCCCGCGCCGGCACGAGATGGCGCGGCACCACGGCATAGGGCGCGGTCGTCGCGCTGATCACGATGATCCCGTCGGCGCCGGAGCGGGCCGCGGCCCGGCTGAACTCAGGGAAGTCGAGGTCGTAGCAGATCTGCAGGTCGAAGCGCAGGCCACCCAGCGGAAGCGCGACAGGCTCGGTCCCGGCCCGGAACTGGGCACCCTCGAAATCGCCCCAGAGGCGGAGTTTCCGGTAGTTGGCAAGGCGGTGGCCGGAGGCGTCGATCGCCAGCGCTGCGTTGTAGACGCCATCGCTCGCCCGCTCGGGATAGCCGTAAACGATCGCCAGGCCGGCCGCCTCGGCGATCCCTGCCATGGCCTGCGCACTGGGGCCGTCGCTGGGCTCGGCCAAGCGGGCCACGGCGTCGCCGATGTTGTAGCCCGTGAGGAAGAGTTCGGGCAGCACCAGGAGATCGGCGCCCAGCCGTGCCGCGTCCTGCGCCAGGCTCTGCGCCAGCCGCAGATTGGCGACGACATCGCCGAGCGTGCCGCCGAACTGGCCGAGCGCGATCCTCATGGCTCCACCTTATGCAATCTCGTCGCCGCGGCCTTGCCGTTCTCGGCATAGCTCCCGTCGAAAATGGCTGACCTCGCCCGCAATGGGCTCGCTAGTCTCTTCGCACCAGCATTGGCGACGTGGGGCGGTCCCATGAACTCCTGGGCGGCGCCAGTGGCTAGGCGCCAACGGCTGCCAGCGGAAGAGCCCCGTCCATGACCGCTGCCGTCCGCGTCGAGGAAACGGTCTGGATCACGCTGTCGGACGGCTGCCGCCTTGCCGTGCGCCTCTGGTTGCCGGCCGGAAGCGATCCGGTTCCGGCCATCCTGGAGTACCTGCCCTATCGCCGGCGCGACCGGCACCGCGGCGACGACGCCATCCTGCATCCGGCCTTTACCGCCGCGGGCTATGCCGCGATCCGCGCGGACATGCGCGGCGCCGGCGACTCCGATGGAGTCATGACCGACGAATACACGCCTCGCGAATGGGCCGACGCGGTCGAGGTGATCGCCTGGATCGCGCGCCAACCGTGGTGCAGCGGCGCGGTCGGACTGATCGGGCTCTCCTGGAGCGGCTTCAATGCGCTGCAGATCGCGGCGCTGCGGCCGCCCGCCCTGAAGGCCGTCGTCACGACCTGCGCCTCGGACGATCGCTACGCCGACGACATGCACTACATGGGCGGCTGCCTGCTGAGCGACAATCTGCAGTACGGCGCCACCCTCTTTACCTGGCTCGCCACGCCGCCCGACCCAGAGATCGTCGGCGAGCGCTGGCGGGAGCTCTGGCTGCAGCGGCTCGCGGCCGTCGAGCCGCCGGCGATCCGGTGGATGCAGCACAGCGACCGCGATGCCTATTGGCAAAGCGGTTCCGTCTGCGAGGACTACAGCGCCATCGAGGCCGCGGTGCTGGCCGTCGGCGGCTGGGCGGACGGCTACACCAATGCCGTGATGCGCCTGCTCGAGGGACTGCCCGGCCCGCGCAAGGGCCTGATCGGCCCCTGGGGCCACGCCTTCCCGCACGTGGCGACGCCGGGCCCGCGCATCGATTTCCTGGGCTACGTGCTGCGCTGGTGGGACCATTGGCTGAAGGGCCGGGACACCGGCCTGATGGACGAGCCGATGCTGACCTGCTGGATGCAGGAATGGGAGCCGCCCCGGGCGCAGTACGCCGAGCGTCGCGGCCGCTGGACGGCCGAGCAGAGCTGGCCGAGCCCTGAGGTCGAGATGCGCCGTCTCCATCTCGCGGACGGCAGCCTGGCGGACGAGAGCGTGCCCTTCCAGCGACAGATCCGGTCGCCCGCTACCACGGGTCTCGCCTCGGGCGAATGGTGCCCCTACGGCTGGGGCCCGGACCTGCCGCTCGACCAGCGCGAGGACGACGCGGGCTCGCTCTGCTTCGACTCGGCGCCGCTGGATCGGCCCCTCGCGCTGCTGGGCGGCCCGCGGGTGGCGGTCGACCTCGCCGGCGACAGCGCCGAGGGCATGATCGCCGTGCGGCTGAACGACGTCGCGCCCGACGGCACCGCCGTGCGCATCACCTACGGTCTCCTGAACCTGCAGCATCGCGACGGACCTGCCCGCGCCGAGGCCCTGCGGCCGGGCGAGCGCTACCGGGTCGAACTGCGCCTGAACGACTGCTGCTACGAGGTTCCCGCCGGCCACCGCCTGCGCGTGGCGCTCTCCACCGCCTACTGGCCCCTGACCATCGCGGCGCCGGTCGGCACGGCCCTGACGATCTTCGGCGGCCAGGTGCAGCTGCCGGTGCGTATGGAGTCGGCCGATGCCCAGCCGCCGGATCTTGGATCGCCCTGGAGCCCGCCGCCGCTCGAGGCGGAGGTGCTGGTGCCGCCGGAGCGCGGCCGGATCAAGGTCGAGCGCTCCCTGCGCGACGGAAGCACGGCCGTCGAAGTCGTGCGCAATCTCGGCGCCCTGCGCATTGCCGACGTCGCCCTCGAACTCAAAGCCCTGGGCTCGGAGACCTACACCGCTGTTGCCGACGATCCCATGGCGGTCCGCTGCGAAGCCAAGCGCCGCGCCGAGTTCCGGCGCGACGACTGGCAGGTGAGCCTGGCGACGCGCTCTCTCCTCACGGCCGAGGGCGACGACTGGCGCTTCATTGCCTCGCTCGAGGCCCACGAGGGCGATGCGCTCGCCTTCACCCGGGCCTGGGACCTGCGCATTCCGCGATCGACCGCGAGCGCGCCAGGAGACCGGAACAGCTAGGATCAGGGTTCAATCAGAAGAAGGAGGCCCGGACATGTCGATCGATCTCAAGCACCTCTCTCGCCGTAGCGTCCTCAAGGCGGGCGCTGCCGCCGCGGCTACCGTCACGCTGGCCAGCCGTCCGCTCTGGGCGGCCGATCCCGTGAAGGTCGGCTGGACCACCGATACCGAGCAGACGATTCTCGGCAACATGGCGGCGCTGATCCTGGAGAAGAAGCTCGGCATTCCGGTCGAGCGCGTCGCCAACCTCGGCGGCACCGGCATCGCGCACCAGGCGATCATCGACGGCGCCATCGACATCTATCCCGACTACACCGGCGATGCGCTTGCCAACGTGCTGAAGCAGGACGTGATCACCGAGCCGATGAAGGCCTGGGAAGCGGTCCGCAAAGGCTACGCGGAGCAGTACCAGATCACCTGGCTGGCCCCGACGCCGTTCAACAACACCTATGCGCTGGCGCTGAAGGAAGCCAGGGCCGCCGAGCTCAACATGACCAAGATCTCCGACCTCGCGCCGAAGGCGCCGGAGTGGACGCTCGGCTGCTCGGTCGAGTTCGCCGGCCGGCCGATCGACGGCTACCCGGGCATGGTGAAACACTACGGCTTCGAGTTCGGCACCTTGAAGCCGATGGACGTCGGCCTGATGTACACCGCCATCGACAGCGACGAGGTCGACGTGATCGTCGCCTTCGCCACCGACGCCCGCATCGGCAAGGTGGGCCTCCGCGTGCTGGCCGACGACAAGTACTTCTTCCCCTCCTACAACGCGGCGTTCACCGTGCGCGACGAAGTGCTGCTCGCGCATCCCGACATCAAGATTGCGCTCGAGCTGGCGACCGAAACGCTCTTCACGCCGACACAGATCAAGCTGAACGGCCGTGCCGACATCGACGGCGTGCCGCCGGAGCAGGTGGCCGAGGAATATCTGAAGGAAATGGACCTGCTCTGAGGCTTCGCGCGGAGGCCGGGCCGCAACAAGCCCGGCCTCCGTCCTTACCCGCGCCTCGTGGATCTGTTCACCTTCCTCGGCAGCAACTGGCAGCGGGTCCTGACGCTTGCCGGCGATCATCTGCTGCTGTCGGTCGAGGCCGTTGGCCTGGCGCTGCTGATCGGTATCCCCCTCGGCATCGCCTGCCACTTGTCGCGCGCCTTTGCGGTCGTCGTGCTGAATGCCGTCAGCGTCATCTACACGATACCGACTCTCGCCCTCTTCGGGCTGATGCTGCCGCTGATCGGCATCGGCGTGCTGCCGGCGATCGTCGCCGTCGTGCTCTACTCGCTGCTGCCGATCGTGCAGAACACCTACACCGGTCTCGCCACCGTGGCGCCCGAGATCCGCGAGGCCGCGCGCGGCATCGGCATGGGACAGGGCGCGCAGCTGGTCCGGGTCGAGCTGCCGCTCGCGCTGCCGGTGATCTCGGCCGGCTTCCGCGTCGCCGTCGTGAACGCGGTCGGCATGATGACCCTGGCTTCGCTGATCGGCGCGGGCGGCCTGGGCGACCTGGTGTTCCGCGGCATCTCCACCGTTTCCTGGGCCCTGGTGCTGGCCGGCAGCGTCCCGGTCCTGGTCCTGGCGCTGGCGGCCGACCTCGGACTGAAGGCCGTGGAGCGCCGCCTCGCCGCCTGGCGCGCCGGCCCATGAGCCTCGGCGACTATCTCCAACTCTACGGCGACCAGGTGGCCTGGCTCGCCTGGCAGCATTTCCTGCTCTTCGCCATCTCGCTCGGCGGCGCGACGCTGATCGGCATCGGCCTGGGCATCGCCGTCTCGAAGGAGCGCGCCGCGGCCGCCGTGGCCGTGCCGGTCGTCAACGTCCTGCAGGCGTGCCCGGAGGTGGTGCTGCTGGCGCTGTCGATCCCCCTGCTGGGCATCGGCTTCGAGGGCGCGCTGGTGCCGCTCTTCGTCAAGGGCGTGCTGCCCATCCTGCGCAACACCGCGAGCGGACTGGAGAGCGTGGACCGGGGCATGATCGAAGCCTCGCACGCCCTGGGCTACGCGCCGCGGCAGGTGCTGCTCCGCATCGAGCTTCCGGCCGCGCTTCCGGTCATCATCGCCGGCATGCGGGTCTCGGCGGTGATGCTGGTCTCGGTCCTGACCCTGACCGCCTACATCGGCGTCGAGAGCCTCGGCACGCTCATCGTGCAAGGCATCGCCAGAATGGACACGGCGCCGCTGGTGATCGGTTCCCTGCTGACCGCCGTCTTCGCCGTGGCCGTCAACTATCTGCTGGTCGGAGCCGAGCGCCTAGCGGCCCGCCGTCTCTCCTGAGGAAAAGCCCATGGCTCTTGCAATCGAGTTTCGCGACGTCAGCAAGGACTTTGCGGGCAGGACCGCCGTCGACCGCCTGACCCTCGGAGTCGAGGAAAGCCAAACGGTCGCGCTGGTCGGCCCATCCGGCTGCGGCAAGACCACCAGCCTGAAGATGATCAATCGCCTGATCGAGCCCTCGTCCGGCGAGATCCGCGTCGCCGGGCGCTCGATCGGCGAAACGCCGCTGCTCGAGCTGCGCCGCTCGCTCGGCTACGTCATCCAGTACGTCGGTCTCTTCCCGCACATGACGGTGGCCGAGAACGTGGCGGCCGTCCCCACGCTGCTGCGCTGGCCGAAGGCGAAGATCGAGGCGCGGGTGGACGAGCTCCTGGACCTGGTCGGCCTGCCTCCGGAGGAGTACCGCACGCGCCGGCCGCGGGCGCTCAGCGGCGGCCAGCAGCAGCGGGTGGGCGTCGCTCGCGCGCTCGCGGCCGATCCGCCGGTCCTGCTGATGGACGAGCCCTTCGGCGCGCTCGACCCCATCACCCGCGCCCGATTGCAGGACGAGCTGAAGGCGATCCAGCGCAAGCTGCACAAGACCGTCGTCATCGTCACGCACGACATGGACGAGGCGGTGCGCCTGGCCGACAAGGTCGCTGTTCTCAGGGCCGGCCGGCTGGTCCAGTTCGACGCGCCTTCGAAGCTGCTGCTGGCACCGGCCGATTCCTTCGTCGCCGATCTCCTCGGCCGCGATCGTCTGCTGAAATACCTGCGCACCGTTCCACTGAGGGCGCTGGCGATGCGGGAAACGGGCCGGGAGGAGGAAGGACCGAAGCTGAGCGAAACGAGCTCGCTCGAGGAGGCTCTGCTGACCATGCTCGCCGCGGGCGTCTCCAGCGCGACCGCCGTGGGCGCGGGCGGCCAGGCGGTCGGCACGGTCACCGCGGCCAGGATCGTGGCCTCGGCGACCGCGGCCGTGCCGCACTGACGCCCGAGCGCGGGGAAGCCCGCTTCCGCAGGGGAAGCGGGCTTCCTGAGGCACAAACTCAGCTCCGCCAGAAGGGCTTGGAGACCTCCATGTCGACATCGGCGCGGCTGAGGCCGATGTCCGACAGCATGGAGTCCGAGAGCTGACCCAACTGGTGCCGCTGAGACAGGCGCTGCTGCCAGCACAGGATCCGGTCGATCGAGCGCTGCAGGAAGGACGCCTGGTGGGCGTGGGTGGCGTAGACGGCTGCAATCCGGTTCATGATCCTGGCTCCTCTTCGCTGGCCTGCCGCCCGGTCTTCGCCGGCGGCCTCTGGCCTGTTTCCTGGGCCAAAATCTGTGCCTTCTTGCCGCGTCCGACAAAGCATGATATCGCATCGATCGAATTAGCTTTGCTCATCCGAATGGCAAACCGACGCCTGCCCAATCTCAACGCGCTCAAGGCCTTCGAGGCGGCCGCGCGGCACCTTTCCTTCACCAAGGCTGCGGCCGAGCTGAACGTCACCCAGGGCGCGGTCAGCCACCAGGTGCAGGCGCTGGAGGAGCAGCTGGGGCTCCTCCTCTTCAAGCGCATGAACCGGCGGCTCGCGTTGACCGAGGCGGGCAAGAGCTACCTGCCGGCCCTGGGCGAGGCCTTCGACCGCATCGCCGAAGCCACGCGGCGGCTCGGGCGCGACCGCAGCGCAGGGCCCCTGAAGCTCTCGACCATGCCTTCCTTCGCCTCGCGCTGGCTTCTGCCGCGGCTGGCCAAGCTGCGCCGCGTGGCACCGGAGCTGGAGCTGATGATCTCGGCGACGCCGGCGCTGGTCGACCTGCACGACGACCAATTCGACGTCGCGGTCCGCTTCGGCGTCGGCAGCTATCCCGATCTCGCCGAGACCTTCCTGATGGGCGACGCCGTGATGCCGGTCTGCGCGCCGACCCTGCTGGAGCGCGCACCCGGTTTGCGCACGCCGGGGGATCTCGCGCACTACACGCTGCTGCACGACGAGGTCGGTCCGCGCGAGCAGGGCGTGGACTGGCAGCGTTGGCTCACCAGCGC
>DATEDK010000245.1:0-3338 GCA_035281685.1 Kiloniellales bacterium
TTCTTTCAGCGCTTGGCGCCCAGCGTGATGATCGATCCGCTGCAGCGCGAGTTCGGCCTGGACGGCGCCGCGGTCGGCAACCTGTCGGCCTTCTACTTCTACGCCTATGCCGGCATGCAGGTGCCGATCGGTTTGATCGTCGAACGCTACGGGCCGCGGCGGCTGCTCACCTTCGGTGCGCTGGTCTGCGCCGCTGCCACCGCCGGCTTCGCGCTCTCCCAGAGCGTCTGGCTGGCGACGATCTGCCGATTCCTGGTGGGCTTCGGTGCCGGCTTCTCCTTCGTCTCTGCGATCACCCTTGCGGCACGCTGGTTTCCGCCACAACGCTTCGCCCAGTTCGTCGGCCTCACCATGATGGCAGGCACGCTCGGCGGCCTCCTGGCGCAGGGTCCGCTCGGCTTGGCCGTGGAGGCCGTCGGCTGGCGCACCGCGTTGCTGGCGACGGCCGGAGTCGGCATCGTTCTGGCCGCCGCACTCTGGCTGGTGGTGCGCGACTGGCCGCCCGGGCCGGCGCACCACGCGCAGCGTCACGAAAGCTGGGCCGGGCTTGTCGCCGCGCTGGCCCGCGTCGTGACGCGCGGGCAGAACCTGATCCTCTGTCTGATCGGCGCGGCGATGACGGCGCCGATGCTGGCGTTCGCCGGCCTTTGGGGTGTCGCCTGGCTGATGCAGACGCAGGGCTACAGCCGGCCGGAAGCCGGCGCGACCACCTCGCTTCTGCTGCTGGGCTGGGCGGTCGGATCGCCCCTTGCGGGATGGACCTCAGACCGCCTCGGCCGGCGCAAGCCGGTGCTGCAGGTGGGTTGTCTCCTGACCCTCGCAGCGCTGCTCCCGGTGCTCTACGTCTCCGGCCTGGCCGCGCCCCTGCTGTGGCTGTGCTTCGCGCTGACCGGCGCGGCCGCAGGCTCGATGTCGGTCGCCTTCGCGCTGGCGCGCAGCGCCAACCCGGAGAGCGACACCGGCGCGGCCTTCGGCCTTCTCAATGGCGCCGTCGTCGCCTCGGGCGCGGTGTTCCAGCCGCTGATCGGCTTTCTGCTCGACCTCGGCTGGGAGGGCCGCGAAGAGAAAGGCGTGCGCCTCTACAGCGCGGAGACCTTCCAGCTGGCGCTGTCGTCGCTGGTGGTCATGCTCGCATTGGCCCTGGCGCTGAGCTTCGTCTTGCGCGAGCCTCGCGGGACGAGGTCGGGGACATGAAAGCGGGGGCATGAACGATCCCAAGGCTTTTCTCGGCCGTCTGTTCGCGGCGGCCGTGGCAGCGGCCGACCCCGCCAAGGTGCTGCCGCCCTTCCTGCCGAAGGGCCACCCCAATGGACAGGTCGGGGGCCGCACCCTCGTGCTGGGTTGCGGCAAGGCCTCGGCCGCCATGGCCGCGGCGGTGGAGGCGGTCTGGGACGGTCCGCTCGAGGGCCTGGTCGTCACCCGCTACGGCCACGCCGTGCCCTGCCGCAAGATCGAGATCGCGGAGGCCTCGCATCCCGTGCCGGACCAGGCCGGCATGGAGGCCGCGCGGCGCATCCTCGCGCTGGCCGAGGGCGCCAGGGCGGGCGACCTCGTGCTGGCGCTGGTCTCGGGCGGCGGCTCGGCCCTCTTAACCCTGCCGGCGCCGGGTCTGACGCTGGCCGACAAGCAGGCGGTGAACCGCGGCCTCCTCGCCTGCGGCGCCGCGATCGGCGAGATGAACTGCCTGAGAAAGCACCTCTCCGCCATCAAGGGCGGCCGGCTCGCCGCCGCGGCGCATCCGGCCAAGCTGGTGACGCTGGTGATCTCCGACGTGCCGGGCGACGACCCGGCGACGATCTCTTCCGGGCCGACCGTGCCCGATCCCACCACCTCGGCACAGGCGCTGGAGATCCTGACGCGCTACGGCATCGAGGCAAGCGCCGCGGTGAAGCGCCACCTTGCGAGCCCGGCCAGCGAGTCGACGAAACCGGGCGACCCGCGGCTCGCCGGCAGCAAGCTGCACCTGATCGCGCGTCCGCAAGCCTCGCTGGAGGCAGCAGCCACGTTGGCACGAGAGGCCGGCGTGACCCCGGTGATCCTGGGCGATGCGTTGGAGGGCGAAGCGCGCGAGCTCGGCAAGGCGATGGCCGGCATCGCCTTGCAGGTGCGCCGCCACGGCCAGCCGGCGAAGGCGCCGGCCTTGCTGCTCTCCGGCGGCGAGACCACGGTCACGCTGAGGGGCAAGGGCCGCGGTGGCCGCAACGCCGAGTTCCTGCTGGGCCTGGCCTTGGCACTCGACGGCGCGGACGGCATCTGGGGGCTGGCGGCCGACACCGACGGCATCGACGGCTCGGAGGACAACGCCGGCGCGCTGCTCGGCGCCGACAGCCTGGCGCGGGCCCGGGCCGCCGGCCGCGACCCGCGCGCCGACCTCGCCAACAACGACGCCTGGGGCTTCTTCGACGCCGTGGGCGACCTCGTCGTCACTGGCCCCACCAAGACCAACGTGAACGACTTTCGCGCGGTGCTGGTGCTGTAAAGGCCTTCCGCTACACTCCGCCGCCATGCGTAGAAACCGCAAAGCCAAGATCGTCGCCACGCTCGGCCCCGCCTCCTCCACGCCGGTGATGATCAAGCGGCTGGCGGAGGCCGGGGCGGACGTCTTCCGCCTCAACTTCTCGCACGGCACGCAGGAGGAGCAGCAGGCGCGCGTCCGCTCGATCCGGCTCCTGGAGCACCGGCTGCGCAAGCCGCTCGGCGTGCTCATGGACCTGCAGGGCCCGAAGCTGCGCGTCGGCAAGATGACCGACGGCGGCGTCGAGCTGGAGCTCGGCCAGTCCTATCGCTTCGACCTCGACAAGGCGCCGGGCACCGGCAAGCGCGCGCCCCTGCCGCACAAGGAGATCATCGGGGCGCTGAAGCCCGGCGACGACCTCCTGATCGACGACGGCCGCATCCGGCTCAGGATCACCAAGACCGGCAAGGACCACGTCGCGGGTGAGGTCACCGTCGGCGGGCGGCTGACCGATCGCAAGGGCGTCAACGTGCCGGGCGTCGTGCTGCCGCTGACGCCCTTGACCGAGAAGGACCGCGCCGACCTCGCCTACGGGCTGGAGCTCGGCGTCGACTGGGTGGCGCTCTCCTTCGTGCAGCGGCCCGAGGACCTCTCCGAGGCGCGCCGGCTGATCGGCGGCCGCGCCGCGCTGATCTCCAAGATCGAGAAGCCGGCAGCGATCGAGCACCTGCCCCAGCTGGTCGAATTGTCCGACGGCATCATGGTGGCGCGCGGCGATCTCGGCGTCGAGATGCCGCCCGAAGTCGTCCCGGGCCTGCAGAAGCGCATGGTCCGCAAATGCCGCGAGGCCGGCAAGCCTGTGATCGTCGCCACCCAGATGCTG
>DATEDK010000246.1:0-3900 GCA_035281685.1 Kiloniellales bacterium
AGCCCTTCTTCGGCGGCGGCTCGTCGACCCTGCGCTTCCTTTTGTCCCCGCACCGGCCAGACCTGACGCCCGACAACGTCGAGGAGCGCAGCCGCGCGGTGATCAACGGCAAGAAGGTGCGGCTCGGCACCGGCGCGCACCGCGATTCCGGCGTGCTGACCTTGCTCTGGCAGGAGGGTTCGCTGCAGGCGCAAGACCCGGACGGCGACTGGCTCGACGCGCCGACCCTGCCGCGCGCGCTCAACGTCAATTTCGGCGACGTGATGGATTTCTGGACCGGCGGGCGCCTGCAGGCGACGCCGCACCGCGTCATCGCGGTGGAGCGCGACCGCTACTCGATCCCCTTCTTCTTCGAGCCGAACGTCGATGCGATGATCGCCCCGATCCCGGGTGCGCCCGCGCGCCCGCCGATCCGCTACGCCGACCACGTGTTCGAGAAGATCAAGCTCTTCGGCACCCACTCCACGGCGCGGGTGGAGAAGGCCGCTTAGCGAGCGTGTGGATAGCCACCGTTAACTTACTTCCCCCTTGATGGGGGTGCTGCAAAACTCAACAAGGCTGTCATCCCGGAAAGCGCGAAGCGCTTATCCGGGACCCAGGGGCCATAAAGCGCAGCTACTTGGCCCCTGGGTCTCGGCTCTCGCTGCGCTCGGCCGGGATGACGGGCGAGTATTGCAACAGGGGGCGTTTAGTTGCAGCTCGATCAGTGATAGCCGGGATAACTACGAGGCCGGGCAGCGCTGCATCACCGCCATCTCGCCGCTGAGCGCGTCGATGGTCAGCAGCACGTCGTTGGTCAGCGGCAGATAGGTCGCCTGGCTGGTTGCGCGCGCCAGGATGGAGCGCGCCGGCCCCAGCTTCTGGCTTTCCGCCTTGAGCCCGAGGTAGGCGAAGGTGCCCTCGAGGTCGGTCGCTTCGGCCAGCCGCCAGCGCGTCGCCAGCAGGATGTCGCGCAGGTGGATCGCACCGAGCTTGGGATCGTCGCGCGTCACGGTGGCGGCGAAGAAATCGTCCGAACTGAAGGCGATGTCGACGGCAACCTTCTCGCAGGCCTGCACGAACTTCTTGCCGCCATCGAGGAAGTCCAGCGCCGCCGGCCAGGGTGCCACCACCCAGCGTCCCGGCAACAGCTTGAAGACCTCGCCGGAGTTGCCCAGCACGTCGTAGTCCTTGCCGAGGCTGGCGGGATTGCCGAGCAGGCGCAGCAGCAGTGCGCGCGGGTCCACCGCGGTCGCCGGGTCGAGCCCGTCGTAGCAGGCCAGCCGCTCGGCCTTGCCGAAGACCTCGCGGCAGCTCTTCAGCGTTTCCGCCGCAAAGGCCGAGGCGCCCAACGTGACGATCATCAAGAACGCAAGGAGAGAGAGGCGCATGCGCAGCTCCTGGGGCTAGTCGAGAAGCACTTGTACCAACCGGTTTGTGGCAGCTAGGCGTTCGCTCAAGAGCACCGCCATGCGGCGATGGAACAGGGCGGCGAGGTCGGGCGCCTGCTCCGCCATCCGCTGGAGGTCATCGTGGCCGAAGCGCCAGGCGACGGTGTCCGTGTCGCAGACCACCGAGGCCGACCGGCGCTGATGCAGGTAGAAGGCGAGCTCGCCCACCGTGGTGCCGGGACCGAGCGTCTTCAGGCGCAGTCGGCCGCCATCGGACTTCGCCAGATGCACGCTGAGGCGTCCGGCCTCGATGAAGTACATCTCCTCCGAAGCGGTGCCCTGCTCGATCAGCACGTGATCCTGCGGGAAGCTGGCGCGCGTCATGTAGCTCAGCAGCTTCTGCCCGTGCTCGCCGCGATCGATGCCGCTGAGCAGCTGCTCCTGGATCTGATAGGGGTCGTCCGAGGCGAGCAGCGGCGCCACGCGGCCGAGCAGCTTCTGCTCGCACCAGCGCAGGCCGCGGTCGAGCGTGGGATAGGCCCGCACCGGGCCGGCCGGGTCGAAGGGCATGCCGCCCCGCTCCAGCGTCTGGCGAAGCTCCTTGGAGAGCCCGGTCAGCACCAGCCGGAAATCGCCCTGTGCGGTCAGCTGCACCAGCTTGCGGAAGGTCAAGGCTGCCGAGGAGTCCATACCGCTCGCACGACGGAAATCGATCAGCAGGAAGCTGATCGGCGTCGGGCCCGAGCTCGCGACCCAGCTCAGGATGCGCTCGCGCAGCCGGTCGGCCGTGCCGAAGAAGATGTAGCCCTGCAGGCGCAGGATCAGGATGGCGTCGCCGTGCGCCGCCAGCACCTTCTGCCGCTCGCCGGAGAGCTCCACGGAGCTGCGCAGCACCTGGCCGCTGAGCCGCGCATTCACGATGTCGACGCGGCTGTAGTCGACGACGAAGATGACGACGCCTGCGATCAGACCGACCAGCAGCCCTTCGAGGAAGCCGAGCGAGGCGATCACCGCGACGATCAGCAGGATGACGAGATACTCGCCCTTGCTGAGCCGCTTCCAGGTGGCGACCAGCCACTCCTCGAGCAGTGAGACGCTGAGCCAGAGCAGGAGGCCGCCGAAGATCGGAATCGGTACCACCGAGAGCAGAGGCGCGCCCAGCGCCAGGATCGCCAGACAGACGACGGCGACGACAAGGCTGGTTGCGCGGGTCGCCGCGCCGAGGCGCCAGTTCAGCAGCGTCAGGCTGAAGCCTTGGAAGCCGGGAATGCCGCCGATCAGGCCGGCGCAGAGGTTGGCCGCGCCTGCTGCCTTCAGCTCACCGTTCACGTCGACGTCGCGGTGAATCGCGAGCTCGATGGCGCTCGAGGTCATCAGCAGCGCCATGGCCGAAACCAGGACCATGGTGGCGATGGTCAGCGCCTGGCTCGCGATCACGCCCCACTCGACGGTGGCGAAATCGACATACTCGCCATAGCCCCAGAGGTTGCTGCCCGTCTCCACCGAGACGAACCAGCCCTCGCTCGTCAGGCTTTCGATGCCGACGAAGCGGGCGACCGCGTGGAACAGCAGCACGGCACCCAGGATCGCGGCAGGCGTCGCCAGGGCGCTTTGCGTCAGCCGCGGCAAAACGTGCAGCAGGAGCGCAAGGCCACCGGCCAGGGCGAGCTTGGCCAGCACCGAGGCGCTGAGCCAGCCCTCGAGCGTCGCCAACTCCAGCGGCCGGCCTGCCACGACCTCGACCGATCCCAGCAGCAGGATCAACCCCATGCCGGCAATGAATCCGGCGATGACCGGCAGCGGCACGTAGCGGATGAAGCGGCCAAGCCGGAAATAGCCGAGCAGGAAGAAGAACAGGCCGGTCACCAGCGTGGAGGCACCGAGCGTGCAGAGGAGCGTGGTGAAGGTCGCGGTCTCGCTCGCTCCTGCGGGCATGAGGCCCGGAATGCTGGCTGCAACGACCGCCAGCGTCGCCAGCGGCACTTCCTGGGTCTGCGCCACGACGCCGGGGATGGAGCTGGAGAGCGCGGTCACCGCCGCCAGTACAGCCGTCGACAGGAGTGCGACGCCGATGCCGATCGGCAGCAGGGCCGGCATGGACAGGCCGAAGATGAAGGTCGCGTCGGAGATCGAGAAGAACGCTGCGAGGAAACCGGATAGCGCTCCGGCCAGCACGACCGTTGTCAGCCAGCCGAAGGCGCTCGGCCGGCCCGCCGGTAAGGCGGTCTCGCTCACCCGTTCTTCCCCCTGCCGCCTCGGCCTTTTCGCCTCGTGCGGTCAAGAGGCTATCCAGCAATGCGCCAGAATCCAAGGGAGAGCCGCGACCCTGGGCCTCGCGGACCCACCCTTGCCACCTGTGGGGTCGAGGGTCTAACCAAGGGAACAAGAAGAACGATCAGGAAGAGGGATGGCATGCGATACGAAGCGCCGGAGAGCGTAGAGGCCGCCGTCAAGCTGCTGGCGGCCGAGAAGGGGCTGGCGAGACTCCTGTCGGGCGGCACGGACCTGCTGGTGCAGATGCGCTCCGGCC
>DATEDK010000247.1:0-5584 GCA_035281685.1 Kiloniellales bacterium
GGCATCGAAGTCCGAGAGCTGCAGATCGTGGCGGGAAAGAAAGCCCTGCAAGGCTGGCGGCAGGTCGCGCTCGATGATGCCGGGGATGTGGCGGGAGAAGAGCACGCCGAAGGAGTCGCGCTCGACGCGCCAGCCCATGACCGCGAGCGAGTTGGGCCAGGTCCATTCGCCGGTCGCCGACACCTCGGGCCCTTCGCCGGGGCCCAGGACCAGGCCTGCCGCGCCGTCGCCGAAGAGCGCGGCTGCGATGACGTTGGACTTGGTCGGATCGCCGACGCGGAAGGTCAGGCTGCAGAGCTCGACCACCAGGAAGAGCACGCGCGCGCCCGGCATCGCGCGGGCCATCTGCGCCGCGCGCGCCAAGCCGAGCACGCCGCCGGCGCAGCCGAAACCGAAGAGCGGCAGGCGTGTGACGTCGCGCCGGAACGGCAGCTCCTCCATGAGGAGCGCATCGAGGCTGGGCGTGGCGATGCCGGTCGTGGAAGCGACGACCAGCACGTCGATGCTCTCTGGCGGAAGGGCTGCCTGGGCGAGCGCCTTCTCTGCCGCTTCGCGCAGCAGCGCGACAGCATGGCGGCGGTAGAGGCGCGTGCGCTCCGGCCAGGAGTGCGGCTGCCCAAGCCATTCCATCGGCACGCAGATCTGTCGCGTCACGATGCCGGCGGCGTCGAAGGAGGAGAGCAAGGGCTCCAGTTTCTCCGGCGGCCGGTTGGGGAAAAGCTGCGGGGCGAAGCGGCGCATCGCCTGCTGCGGCAAGGGATGCTCCGGCACCGCCGTGGCGAGCGAGAGAATCCGTGGTGCCGCGACCATGAGCGGATGTGGCGCTCGGTCACGAGTGCCAGCAAGGGGCGTACTGTCACGCCCGCCAAAGGTCGCCGGAATGTGATCGCCCGAGAGCGATCCGACGCGCGTGCGGCGTCAGTGCTGCTTCGCCTTGGCGATGCGATCGAACTCCTGGAGGGTCTGGAGCAGGCCGCGCAGGTCCTTCAGGTGGATCATGTTCGGGCCGTCGGAGGGCGCCCGATCCGGGTCCTGGTGCACTTCCATGAAGACGGCTGCAACACCGACCGCGACGGCGGCGCGTGCCAGCACCGGAACGAATTCGCGCTGCCCGCCCGAGGAGGTCCCCTGCCCGCCTGGCTGCTGCACCGAGTGCGTGGCATCGAAGACGACGGGATAGCCGTTGGCGGCCATGATCGGCAGCGCGCGGAAGTCGGAGACCAGCGTGTTGTAGCCGAAGGAGGCGCCGCGCTCGCACTGCAGGACCTTGTGGTTGCCGGTGCCGGCGATCTTGGCGACGACGTTCTTCATGTCCCAGGGTGCCAGGAACTGGCCCTTCTTCACGTTGATCGCCTTGCCGGTCTCGCCGGCGGCGACCAGCAGGTCGGTCTGCCGGCAGAGGAAGGCGGGGATCTGCAGCACGTCGACGGCCTTGGCGGCTTCTTCGCAGTGCCAGGGCTCGTACACGTCGGTCAGCACCGGCACGCCGGTCTTCTCGCGCACCTCGGCCAGGATCGGCAGGCCCAGCTCCATCCCCATGCCGCGCGCGGAATTGGCGGAGGTGCGGTTCGCCTTGTCGTAGGAGGTCTTGTAGATGAGACCGATGCCGAGCTTGTCGGTGGTCTCCTTGATCGCCTGGCTCATCTCGAGCGCGTGGTCGCGGCTCTCCAGCTGGCAGGGCCCGGCGATCAGCGCGAAAGGCCGATCGTTGGCGAGCGTGAGCGGGCCGATCTCGACGGCAATGGGCTTGGTCATGGCGGCGGTATAGGGCCTCGCTGGCCGAGTGTCGAGAAAGCTCCCCGCCACCAAGGATGACTCCCCGGAAGCCGCGCAGCGGCTATCCGGGGCCCACGGGAGGGAATTCTCGGAACATTGGCGCGCTCGCGGGACGATGGGCCCGGACAAGCGCTTCGCGCTTTCCGGGGAGTCATCCCTTGAAGCGTTACACCAGCCGCGCCTGCTCGACCGCGGCCTTGATGAAGCTGGTGAAGAGCGGGTGCGGCGCGAAGGGCTTGGACTTCAGCTCCGGGTGGAACTGCACGCCGACGAACCAGGGATGCTCGGGGATCTCGACGATCTCCGGCAGCTCGCCGTCGGGCGAGAGGCCGGAGAACCGCAGCCCCTTCTCCTCCAGAAGCTGGCGGTAGTTGATGTTCACCTCGTAGCGGTGCCGGTGGCGCTCGCTGATCTCCGGGTCGTCGCCGTACATCTCGCGCACGCGGCTGTCGGGCAGCAGGCGGCAGGGATAGGCGCCGAGCCGCATGGTGCCCCCGAGGTCGCCCTGGACGTTGCGCCGCTCCAGCGCGTTGCCGCGCATCCACTCGGTCATCAGGCCGACGACCGGCTCGGGCGTCGGGCCGAACTCGGTCGAGTTGGCGTCCGGCAGGCCGCCAAGCGTGCGCGCCGCCTCGATCACCGCCATCTGCATGCCGAAGCAGATGCCGAAGTACGGCACCTTGCGCTGGCGCGCAAAGCCCGCGGCCTTGATCTTGCCTTCG
Organism: Kiloniellales bacterium; assembly: GCA_035281685.1. Taxonomy (GTDB): domain Bacteria; phylum Pseudomonadota; class Alphaproteobacteria; order Kiloniellales; family JACOMY01; genus DATEDK01. Next base: position 2,499 of record DATEDK010000247.1, read on the forward strand.
CTGCCGCGCTCGCCGAAGCCGCCGGGGACGAGGATGCCGTTCACCTCTTCGAGGTGATGCAGCGCCTCTTCTTCCTTCTCGAAGATTTCGCTGTCGAGCCAGTTGATGCGGACCTTCACGTTGTTGGCGATGCCGCCGTGCGTCAGGGCTTCGGCCAGCGACTTGTAGGCATCGAGCAGCGAGGTGTACTTGCCGACGACGCCGATGGTGACCGCACCGTCGGGCTGGCGCACGCGGCGCACGATTTCGTCCCAGGAGCCGAGGTCGGGCTCCTTGCCCTTGAGCTTGAAGTGCCGCAGCACCTCGTCGTCGAGCCCCTCGGCGTGATAGGCGCGCGGCACGGCATAGATTGTGTCGACGTCGAGCGCCTGGATCACCGCTTCCGGCCGCACGTTGCAGAAGAGCGCGATCTTGCGGCGCTCCGCCGGCTCGATCGGGAACTCCGAGCGGCAGACCAGGATGTCCGGCTTGATGCCCATGCCCTGCAGCTCCTTGACGGAGTGCTGGGTCGGCTTGGTCTTCAGCTCACCCGCCGCCTTCACGTAGGGCAGCAGCGTCACGTGCAGGAAGAGCGTGCGCTCGGGCCCCAGCTCGTTGCCGAGCTGCCGGATCGCCTCGAGGAACGGCAGGCTCTCGATGTCGCCGACCGTGCCGCCGATCTCGCAGACGACGAAGTCCTCGTCCGAGAGGTCGGCTGCGATCTGCTCCTTGATCGCGTCGGTGACGTGCGGGATCACCTGCACGGTGGCGCCGAGATAGTCGCCGCGCCGCTCGCGCGCCAGGACGCGCGAATAGATCTGGCCGGTGGTGACGCTGTCGGCACGTCGCGTGGCGACGCCGGTGAAGCGCTCGTAGTGCCCGAGGTCGAGGTCGGTCTCGGCCCCGTCGTCGGTGACGTAGACCTCGCCGTGCTGGTAGGGGCTCATCGTCCCCGGATCGACGTTGAGGTAGGGATCGAACTTCCTGAGGCGGACCTTGAAGCCACGGTTCTGCAGCAGCGCGCCCAGCGCCGCCGAACAGAGACCCTTGCCGAGGGAAGAGACCACGCCGCCGGTGATGAAGATGAACCGCGTCATGGAACCCCACTATGGGTGCTGGTGCCGGGAGCGGCAAGCGCACCCCACGCGGGTCAGCCCTGAGGCGGAAAAACCTCGCTGCTCCGGTAACCCCGAGTCGCCCGGAAAGCCTCCGGGGGAGGACTATTCGACCTTGGGCGTGCCAGGCGCGCTCTCCGGCGCCGGCGCGGGAGCCGGGGTCTCGTCGGTCGCCCCGGGTGTGCCGGTCTGCCGCAGCTGGTCGACCAGCGTGTCGGACGAGCGCTGCGCGTCGCTGTTTTCCAGCATGGTGAGCGAGATCGATGAGATCATGAACAGCGCCGCCAGGACCGCCGTGGTGCGGGTGAAGAAGTTGGCGGTGCTGCGGCCGGTCATGAAGTTGCCCATGCCGCCGCCACCGCCGCCGCCGATGCCGAGCCCGCCGCCTTCGCTCCGCTGCATGACGACGATGACGAAGATCAGCGCCACGGCGATGACGATATGGACGATGAGGATGATGGCGGTCATGACAGCGACATTCCTGGACGAGTGGCCCGCCCCAGATATGGGACCTGGTCGCCGAGGGCGGAACCCTGGCCCGGTGGAGGGGGCGGCGGGCTTATAGTCCCGCTGCGGACAAAAGGCCAGCCTCGGGCGGTCCCTAGCGGCAGGCCTGGACGATGCGGGCGAAGCCCTCGGCCTCCAGGCTGGCGCCGCCGACCAGCGCCCCCGCCACCTCCGGCACAGCGAAGAGCTCGGCGGCATTGCCGGCCTTGACCGAGCCGCCGTAGAGGATGGCGGCGCCGGCCGCGGCGCCGCCGATGGCCTGCAGCTCGCGGCGGATGCGCGCATGCATGGCGGCGACGTCGGCCGGGGTCGCGGTCAGGCCGGTGCCGATCGCCCAGACCGGCTCGTAGGCGATCACCACCTGCTGCCCCGCGGCGAGCTGCGGCAGACTGCCGGCGAGTTGGCCCGCGACCACGGCCTCGGCCCGGCCGGCCTCGCGCTCGGCCCGCGTCTCGCCGACGCAGATCAGCGGCAGCAGCCCGGCCGCCAGCGCGTTGCGGGCCTTGGCCGCCACCTGGGCATCGGTCTCGCCGTGGCGAGCGCGGCGCTCGGAGTGGCCGACGATCACCGCGCGGCACCCGACCTCCGCCAGCATCGCGGCAGAAACTTCGCCGGTGAAGGCGCCGGGCCCGGCCTCGGTGGAGCAGTCCTGCGCGCCCACCTGGAGGCCCGTGCTGCGCGCCGCCCGGCCGACGTGCTCCAGCAGGTGGAAGGGCGGGCAAAGCAGCACCTGGGCCGCCGTGCCGCCCTGCAGCCGCTGCGCCAGATCGCGGACCAGGGCATCGGCCATGGCGGGCCCGCCGTTCATCTTCCAATTGCCGGCAACGAGCCGCATCGCCTACCCCTCCCGCCGCTTCGCGAACCCTCTCTTAGCGGCTGTCGGAGGGTCTCGGAAGGCCGCGCAGTCGCCTTGCTGGCGCTGGAGCGCGCCCATAAGATGCGCCGCCTTCCGGGCCGGCCGGCGTTGCCGTTGCCGGCCCCGACAGCTTCTGGGTGCAGTGTGGCGGTGGCGAAGGGCTCATGGCGGACAAGCGCAAGCGTTTCAACAAGATTGCGACCATCATTCTGTTCGGCTTCCTGGTGCTGTCCTTCGGCCTGTGGGGCATCGGCGACATCTTCCGCGGCAGCGGGCGCACGGTGTACGTCGCCAGCGTGGGCGACGTCGACATTCCGATAGAGGCCTACGCGAACACGCTGCACCGCGAGGTGCGCCGGGTGCAGCAGGCGATGGGCCAAAGCCTTTCGCGCGACGAGGTGGTCTCGCTGGGCATCGCCGGCAGCGCGCTCGCGCAGGTCATTCACGACGCCTGGTACCGCAACTGGGCGGAGGACCAGGGGCTCGTCGTCACGCGCGAGCAGGTGCTGGCCGAGATCCGCAGCGAACCCGCCTTCCAGGTCAATGGCGCCTTCTCGCCCGAGCGGTTCAACGAGGCGCTGCGCCGCGCCAACGTCGGCGAACCGGAGTACCTGGCCTACGTCGACTAC
>DATEDK010000248.1:0-2045 GCA_035281685.1 Kiloniellales bacterium
GGGGAGGGGGTCTCGACGAAGCAGCTCGAAATGTCGACACCCCCTCCCTAACCCTCCCCCATGCTGCGCATGGTGGAGGGAATCACCATATCCTGCGGGCTCCATGCGACCGCCTCGCTCCCGCCGCCTCTCGCCCGAACCGCCGCCCGGCTCCGCCTCGGGTTCCCTCCGCACGCTGAAGGACCTCGTCCCCTACCTCTGGGCCGACTTGCGGCCCGGCCTGCGCTGGCGCGTCGTCCTGGCACTCCTGCTGCTGCTGGCGGCCAAGGGCGCGACCGTGGCGGTGCCGGTGCTGCTCGGCTGGGCGGTGGACGACCTGTCGCCGAAGGATGCCAGCCTCGCGCTGGCGCTTCCGATCGGCCTGATCCTCGCCTACGGCGCCGCGCGGGTGACCAGCCTTGCCTTCGCCGAGCTGCGCGATGCGCTCTTCGCCAAGGTGGCGCAGCACGCCGTGCGCGACATGGCGCTGAAGGTCTTCCGCCACCTGCACGCGCTCTCGCTGCGCTTCCACCTGGAGCGGCAGACCGGCGGCCTCAACACCGCGCTGGAGCGCGGCACCAAGGGCGTGCAGTTCCTGCTGTTCTACGTGCTCTTCTCGATCCTGCCGACGCTGGTCGAGCTCTTGCTGGTGCTGGGCGTGCTCTGGGTCACCTTCGGCTGGACCTTCCCGGCGATCACGTTGGCGACCGTTGTGCTCTACGTCGGCTACACCTACGTCGTCACCGAGTGGCGCATCCGCCTGCGCCGCGAAATGAACGAAAGTGACCAGCAGGCCAACACCAAGGCGATCGACTCGCTGTTGAACTACGAGACGGTGAAGTATTTCGGCAACGAGGAGCACGAAGCCAGCCGCTACGACCTGGCGCTCGCCGCCTACGAAAAGGCCGCCGTCAAGAGTCGCACCTCGCTCTCGCTGCTGAACATCGGCCAGGGCGTCGTGATCGCCTTCGGCGTCACCACGGTCATGCTGCTGGCGGGCTCGGGCGTGCTGGCCGGCCGCCTGACGCTGGGCGAGTTCGTGCAGGCCAACACCTTCCTGATCCAGCTCTACATTCCCCTGAACATGCTGGGCGTGGTCTACCGCGAGATCAAGCAATCGCTGATCGACCTCGAGCGCATGGAGCAGCTCCTGGCCGAGCGGCAGGAGATTGCCGATCGGCCGGGCGCGCCGGACCTCGTCGTGACCGGCGGACGCGTCAGCTTCGAGAGGGTCTCCTTCGCCTACGATCCGCGCCGCCCGGTGCTGCAGGACGTCAGCTTCGAGATTCCGCCGGGGCGCACGCTGGCCGTGGTCGGCGCGACGGGCTCGGGCAAGTCGACGCTGGCGCGGCTGCTCTTCCGCTTCTACGACGTGACCGGGGGCTCGATTGCGATCGACGGCCAGGACCTGCGCGAGGTGACGCAGGCCTCGCTGCGCCACGCCATCGGCATCGTTCCGCAGGATGCCGTGCTGTTCAACGACACGCTCGCCTACAACATCGAGTACGGCCGCCCCGGCGCCAGCGCCGCCGAGATCGAGGAGGCGGCGCGGCTGGCGGCACTCTCCGATTTCGTCGCCCGGCTGCCCGACGGCTGGCAGACGCGCGTCGGCGAGCGCGGACTCAAGCTCTCCGGCGGCGAGAAGCAGCGCGTCGCCATCGCGCGCGCGATCCTGAAGGACCCGGCGATCCTGATCTTCGACGAGGCGACCTCCGCGCTCGACAGCCTGACCGAGCGCGAGGTGCAGCAGGCGCTGCGCCGCGTCGCGCGCGAGCGCACCACGCTGGTGATCGCGCACCGGCTCTCGACCGTGATCGACGCCGACGAGATCGTGGTGCTGCACGAGGGCCGCGTCGCCGAGCGCGGCACGCACGCCGAGCTTCTGGCGCAGGGCGGCCGCTACGCGACGCTCTGGGAACGCCAGCAGAGGGGCGAGGAGCTGCGAGAGAAAGAAGCGGCGAAGTAGGTCCCCTCTCCCCTCCGCGGGAGAGGGGTAGGGGTGAGGGGGGTCGGTCGGTTGCGACCGCCGGTGTTATCACCAATGACGGCCACCTACTCTCGTCATC
>DATEDK010000249.1:0-4038 GCA_035281685.1 Kiloniellales bacterium
GGCGTCGATCTGGGCCATGGTGCCGTATTCGTCGTCCTCGCCCTGGATAGCCAGCACCGGCGCCTGGATCGCCGGCAGCACGTCCTCGATGGTCCAGTCGCGGAAGGCCGGCAGGAGCCAGATGTCGTTCCAGCCCCAGAAGGCGTGGTCGGGCCGCGCGTGATGGCGGCCGAGGCGCTGCAGGAGATCGGTGTCGCGCGCGGCGTCGGCGGCCTTGGCGATGGCGGCCACGGTGATCGCTTCGACGAAGACGTGCGGCGCCAAGGCGACGACGCCGGCGACCGGGTGACGGCTCGCGTGGATCAGCGCGATCGAGGCGCCGTCGGAGTGGCCGACCAGCAGCGGCCGCTCGATGCCGAGCGCGGCCAGCAACTTCGGCAGCACGTCGAGCGCCTCCCGGTGCATGAAGTCGGGTGCGTAGCTTTCCGCACGCGGGTCGGAGCGGCCGTAGCCGCGGCGCGAGTAGACGACGACCGGAAGCCCGGTCGCCGCCGCCACCTTGTCGGGGAAATCGCGCCAGAGCGCGACCGAGCCCAGGCCCTCGTGCAGGAAGATCAGCGTCGGCCCCGGCCGCGTGCCGGCGAGGCGGCGGACCTCCAGGCGAACGCCGTCGATGGTGATGAATTCAGGGCTCACGAAGGGCGCTCACCATGCGTTAAGCCCCTCTCCCCTTGCGGGAGAGGGGTTGGGGCGAGGGGGGTCGGTCGGTGCGACTGACAACACGTGAACCAACCTACCCCCCTCACCCCGGCCCCCTCCCGCAGGGGGAGAGGGAGGACTTCGACGGCCGCGCGCTGTCACACTCACACCCCCAGATGCCGGTGCATGAGTTCCGGGTCGGCCAGCAGCGCGGCGGGGGTGCCAGAGAAGACCACCGACCCCTTCACCAGCACGAGGAAGCGGTCGGCGAGCGTCGCCAGGTGCTGCACGTTCTTGTCGACGATCAGCACGGCGAGCCCGCTGTCGCGCACCAGCGCGACGATGCGCCAGATCTCCTGGCGCACCAGCGGCGCCAGACCCTCGGTCGCCTCGTCGAGGATCAAGAGGCGCGGGTTGGTCATCAGCGCGCGCCCGATCGCCAGCATCTGCTGCTCGCCGCCGGAAAGCTGGCCGCCGCCGCTGCCGAGGCGCTCGGCCAGCCTGGGGAAGGAGGCGAGAACGCGCTCGAGGGTCCACGCGCGGCTGCCATCGACGCCCGGCCGCGCCGCCAGCAGCAGGTTCTCCTTCACCGTCAGGTTGGCGAAGATCGCGCGGCCCTCCGGCACCAGGCCGATGCCGCGCCTCGCGATGCGCGAAGGCGCCTGGCCGGTCATGCGCAGGCCATCCACCAGCACCTCGCCGCGGCTCGGCCGCACCAGGCCCAGGAGCGTGCGCACCAGGGTGGTCTTGCCCATGCCGTTGCGGCCCATCAGGCCCAGGGTCTCGCCGGGCGCGATGGCGATGTCGACACCGCGCAGCACGTGGCTGGTGCCGTAGTAGCTGTGCAGGCCTTCCCCGGCGAGCAGCGCCGCGCTCATGCCACCGCCTCGCCGAGATAGGCCTCGCGCACCGCCGCGTTGCGCCGGATCGCCTCGGGCGCGCCCGAGGCCAGCACCTTGCCGTTCACCATCACCGTCAGCCGGTCGGCCACGGCGAAGACCACGTCCATGTCGTGCTCGACCAGGAGGACGGCATGATCGCGCGCCAGCTGGCGCAGCAGCGCCGTCATGTGCTGCGTCTCCTCCGGTCCCATCCCGGCGAGCGGCTCGTCCAGCAGCAGCACCGAGGCATCGGTCGCCAGCGTCATCGCGATCTCGAGCTGGCGCTGGCCGCCATGGCTGAGGCTGCCGGCGCTGCGGGCCTCGGCGCGCAGGCCGACGCGGTCCAGCGCCTGGCGCGCATGGTCGATCAGCGCCGACTCGCGGTCGGCCGGGCGCAGCAGGCCGCGCGCCTCGCCGTACCGGGCCTGGGCGGCCAAGCGCACGTTCTCAAGTACCGTGAGCTCGGTCAGGATGTTGGTCTTCTGATAGCTGCGGCCGATGCCGAGGCCGGCGATGCGGTGCGCCGGCAGCCCCCCGATCTCGCGTCCGGCGAAGCGGATGCGCCCGGAGGTCGGCTTCAGGTCGCCGGACAAGAGATTGATCAGAGTCGACTTGCCGGCGCCGTTCGGCCCGATCACCGCGTGCAGCTCGCAGGCGTTCAGCTCGATCGCCACCTGATCGACGGCGGCGAGGCCACCGAAGCGGCGGGTCAGCGCAAAGGTCTCCAGCACCGGACCAGTCGTTGTGCGCTCGGCGGTCGTGCGCTCAGTCGTCATCGGCGACCTCGCGGCGGCGGCGCAGGCCCAAGCCGGCCAGCCCGCGCGGCAGCAGCAGCACGATCAGGAGGATCACCAGGCCCTGCACCAGCAGCTGCCGCTCGGTGATCAGCTGGCTCACCTCGTTGAGCCCGGTCAGCGCGAGCGCACCGATGACCGCACCGTGCAGCGCGTGCAGCCCGCCCAGCAGCACCATCAGCAGGGCCTCCGCGGAGGTGTGCCAGCTGGCGAGCTCGGGGTTCACCCGCCCGTCGCTCATCACCCACATGTGGCCGGCAAGGCCGGCGATCGCGCCGGAGAGCGTGAAGGCCGCAAGCTTGTAGCGGTAGACGTCGAAGCCCAGCGCCTGCATGCGATGCTCGTTCACCCGGATGCCCTGCAGCACGCGCCCGAAGAGCGAGCGCAGCAGGAAGGCGAGGCCGAGGTAGAGCGCGACGATCAGCGCCAGGTTCAGGTAGTAGTAGACGAGGCTGCGGTTGCCGCGGCCGAGCGTCCACTCGATGCCGAAGGCGCCGAGCGCCGGGCGGCCGACGGAGACGCCGTCCGCGCCCCCGCAACAGGTGGTGTCGTGAAAGAGGAAGAACATCATCTGGCCGAAGGCGAGCGTCACCATCAGGAAGAAGAAGCCCCTGGTGCGCAGCGAGAGCGCGCCGATCAGCAGCGCGGCCAGGCTCGCGACGACGATGGCGATCGGCAGCGTCACGAGGACCGACAGCGATTCGCCTTCCGGCGTCAGCAGCGAGACGCTATAGGCGGCCAGCCCGAAGAAGGCGGCGTGGCCCAGGCTGACCAGCCCGACGCCGCCGGCCAGCAGCTGCAGGCTCAGCGCCAGCATCGCCCAGATCAGCGCCTTCGCGCCGAGCGTGACGTAGAAGTTCGGCACGAACCATGGGAAGGCGACGAGCAGCCCGACGCCCAGCAGCAGGAGGCTCCGGCCGAGGCGGGTCCGAGGCAGCATGCCGGCTCAGGCCGCGCGGCCGAAGAGGCCGGTCGGCCGCCACAGCAGCACGCCGGCCATCAGGAGATAGACGAGCATGCCGGCGAGCTCCGGCAGCAGCGCTTTGCCGAGCTGATCGACCAGCCCGATCAGCAGCGCCGCCCAGAAGGCACCCATGACCGAACCGACGCCGCCGCTGACCACGACGACGAAGGAGATGATGAGGAAAGAGTCGCCGATGCCGGGATAGACCGAATAGAGCGGGGCCGCGAGCGCGCCCGCCAGCACGGCCATTGCGGTGCCGATCGCGAAGACCGCGAGGAAGATGCGCTTCACGTCGAGACCCAGCGCCTCGACCATGTCGCGGTTGAAGGCCGCCGCCCGCACCCGGGCGCCGAAACGGGTGCGCTCGATGAAGAAGAAGAAGAGGAGAGCCAGCACAAGGCAAAGCGCCAGCACGAAGAGCCGGTAGGCCGAGTAGCTGAAGTTCGCGGTCACCGGCACGGAGAAGTCGAGCACCGTCGGCACCGGCACGGCGTGGAAGTCGTTGCCGACCAGGAAGGCGCGCGCTTCCTCGAAGAGCAGCACCAGCGCGTAGGTCAGCAGCACCTGGTAGAGGTGCTCGCGCCCGTAGAAAAATCGGAAGAGGCTCCGTTCCAGCAAGGCGCCGAGCAGCAGGCCGCTCGCGATCGCGACCGGCAGCGCGAGCCAGAGCGAGCCGAAGGCGCTGGCGCAGACGTAGGCGGCGTAGGCGCCCACCATGAACAGGCTGCCGTGCGCCAGGTTGATGAAGTTCATGATGCCG
>DATEDK010000250.1:0-11818 GCA_035281685.1 Kiloniellales bacterium
TTGCCGACATGCTCGAACATGCCGACCGAGACGATGCGGTCGAAGCGGCCGTCGAGCGTGCGGTAGTCCTGCAGGCGGAAGTCGACCCTGGCCGCGAGCCCTGCCTCCTGCGCGCGCTGCCGGGAGAGCTTGTGCTGCTCCTCGGAGAGGGTGACGCCGGTGACGCTGCCACCCGACACCTTGGCCAGATAGAGGCCGAGCCCGCCCCATCCCGAGCCGATGTCGAGGATGGTCTTCGCGCCCTCGTCCAGCCGCAGCTTGGCAGCGAGATGGCGCTTCTTGTCGACCTGCGCCTGCTCGATGTCGTCGTGGGCGTGGGTGAAGTAGGCGCAGGAGTACTGCCGGTCGCGGTCGAGGAAGAGATCGTAGAGCCGGCCGGAGAGGTCGTAGTGGTGCGCGACGTTCTTCCTGGCCAGGTGGATCGGGTTGTGCTGCTTCAGCCAGCGACCGCGCCGCGACAGGAAGGTGAAGAAGCGCACCAGCCAGTGGCGCTCCAGGTACCTGTGATTGCGCGCGATCAGGACGACGACGTCCTCGAGCGTGCCCTGCTCGACGCTGAAATCGCCCTCCATGAAGGCTTCGCCGATCTTCAGCGCCGGGTCGAGAGCGACGGTCCACTCGAGCGAGGCCTTGCGCACCTTGATGTGGGCCACGGGCGGCGAGCCGTCGCCGAAACTATGGCGCCGGCCCCGCGGGTCCTCGTAGACCAGCGCGCCCTCCCGGATCATTTGCCCAAGCAGGTAGCGGAACAGCATGGCGTCCCCTGCCACTCGATGACGAATTATTTACGAAATCATCGGGGCTAAACAAGACAGCCCGAACCGCAGGGGGACCGGTGCTCTCCACGCCTTTGGCTGGAGCTGCACCGCCCCTCTCTCTCTCTCTCTCGTCATTGCCGGGCTTGACCCTGGGCTTGACCCGGCGATCCAGCGCTGTGTGGCGCTAAGCTCGACCTCAAACAAAGCGCTGGATGCGCGGGTCAAGCCCGCGCATGACGAGAAGGTGGGCTCGGAAGATGACTATTTCCGCCGCCAGCGCGTCCCGCCTGGGCCGTCCTCCAGCTCGATGCCCTGTGCCGCCAGGTCGTCGCGGATGCGGTCGGCCTGCTTGAAATCCCGTGCCTTGCGGGCTGCCCAGCGCCGTGCCACCAGCGCATCGATGGCCGCATCGCCGCCGCCCTGGAACCAGGCCTCGGGCTCCTGTTCCAGCAGCCCCAGCAGCAATCCGGAGGCGCGCAGGCGGGCTGCGAAGGCCGCTTTCTCTCCTCCGGCCGCGCGATTGACCTGGCCGACCTGGTCGTGCAGCAGCGCCAGAGCCAGCGGCGTGTTCAGATCCTCATCGAGCGCCGCCAGCACGGCTTGGACAGGCTCGCCTGGCATTTGCGGCACCTCGCGCAATGCACCGTAGAAACGGTCGAGCTGCGTCTTCGCTTCCGCCAGCTTCTCGCGCGTGATGTCGAGCGGCTGGCGGTAGTGCGCTGACAGCAGCGCCAGGCGGATCGCCTCGCCGGGATGGCCCTCTTCCAGGAGCTGGCGCACAGTCAGGAAGTTGCCGAGCGACTTCGACATCTTCTCGCCGCCGACCACGACGTAGCCGTTGTGCATCCAGAGCTGCGCCATGCGCGGCGTGTCGTGCGCGCAGCGGCTCTGCGCGATCTCGTTCTCGTGGTGCGGGAAGATCAGGTCGAGGCCACCGCCGTGGATGTCGAAGACCTCGCCCAGGTGCTTCCAGCTCATCGCCGAGCACTCGATGTGCCAGCCCGGCCGGCCGCGGCCCCAGGGGCTGTCCCAGCCCGGCTGATCGGGGGTCGATGGCTTCCAGAGCGTGAAGTCGGCGGGGTCGCGCTTGTAGGGCGCGACGTCGACACGAGCACCCGCCACCAGTTCGTCGCGGTTCAGCCGCGAGAGCTGCCCGTACTCGGCCATCGAGGGAACGTTGAACAGCACCTGCCCGTCGGCCGCGTAGGCATGGCCCTTGTCGATCAGGCGCTGGATCAGCTCGATCATCTCGGCGATGTGCTGGGTGGCGCGCGGCTCGATCGTCGGCGGCAGCACGCCGAGTGCTGCCATGTCCTCGTGGTAGGCGCGCCCGGTGCGCTCGGTCACCTGCTCGATCGGCTCGCCGCTCTCAAGACTGGCGGCGATGATCTTGTCGTCGACGTCGGTGATGTTGCGCGCGTAGACGACATGGTCCGCGCCGTATCGGTGCCGCAGCAGGCGGAAGAGCACGTCGAAGACCACGGCCGGCCGAGCGTTGCCGATGTGCGCATAGTCGTAGACCGTGGGGCCGCAGACATAGATGCGCACGCGCTTCGGATCGAGCGGAACGAAGACTTCCTCACGCCGGGTGAGGGTGTTGTAGAGGCGCAAAGCGCTCATGGGAGGGTCCTGCAGGTCAGCGAAAGCGAAGCCGGCAGCTGAGTCAGCCGCAGCGGAAGAAACATCGCTCGTCGAACCGGACCATGGCGGAGGTTCTAGGTGGCAAGCGCAGAGGGGTCAACCGATACCGACGCTGTTCCCTCCACCATGCGCAGCATGGGGGAGGGCAGGGAGGGGGTGTCGACAATTGGAGCTGCTACGTCGAAACCCCCTCCCCAACCCCTCCCCCAGCTTCGCTGGGAGAGGGGCTATGCCTTCTCTCCCTTCAGCCGCCGCTCCGCCTTCACCCGCCCGATCAAGGGCAGCAGCGCTGCCATCTCCGGACCGGACTCGCGCGCGGTCAGCGCCAGGCGCAGCGGATGGAAGAGTGCCCTGCCCTTGCGGCCGGTGGCGGCCTGCACCGTCGCCGTCCACTGCCGCCAGGTGCCGGCATCGTAGGGCTCGGCCGGCAGCAGCGCTGCAGCCTCGGCACAGAAAGCAGCGTCCTCGATCACCGGCGCCAGCGGCCCGTCCCGCACGAGGAGCCATTCCGCCGCCTCCTCGACACGCACGAGATTGCCGCGCACGGCCTCCCAGAGCGCTGCATCGAGGCCGGAAACGCGGGCCGCCACGGCCTCGAAGGGCAGTCCGTGCACGTGGCGCGCGTTGAGCTGCCAGAGCTCCTGTTCGTCGAGCCGCGGCTGGGCGCGGTTGAAACGGACGAGGTCGAGCTCGGCCGCCAAGTCGTCCAGCCTGCCGCGCAGCTGGATGGCGTCGGCCGTGCCGAGCTTCGCCAGATAGGAGGCGAGCGCCATGGGCTCGAGTCCCTGCGCCTTGAGCTCGCCGAGCGACAGGCTGCCCAGGCGCTTGGACAGCCCCTTGCCCTCGGCGTCGATCAGCAGCGGCAGGTGCGCGTAGGTGGGGACCGCACCGCCCAGCGCCTGGGTGATCTGGATCTGCACGGCGGTGTTGGAGACGTGGTCCTCGCCGCGGATCACGTGCGTGATGCCGAAGGCAAGATCGTCCACGACAGAGCTCAGCGTGTAGAGCGGCAGGCCGTCGTGGCGCACCAGCACGGGGTCGGAGAGGTGCTGGGCCTGGAAGGTCTTGCCGCCCTGCACCAGGTCGTCCCAGTGCACCTCGCCGTCGCGCAGCCGGAAGCGCCAGTGCGGCTTGTGGCCCGCGGCCTCCAGCGCATAGCGGTCCTCCGCGGAGAGCGCCAGCGCGGCCCGGTCATAGCGCGGCGGCAGGCCCTGCGCCTGCTGCGCGCGGCGCTTCAACGCGAGCTCGGTCTCCGTCTCGTAGCAGGGATAGAGCCGCCCGCCAGCGCGCAGCGCCTCGGCAGCGGCGGCGTAGTGCGCCAGCCGCTCGCTCTGCCGTGCGCGCTCATCCCAGCCGAGCCCGAGCCAACGCAGGTCAGCTTCGATCGCAGCGACGAACTTCTCGCGGCTGCGCTCGCGGTCGGTATCGTCCAGGCGCAGGAGGAAGCTGCCGCCGTGGTGCCGCGCGAAGAGCCAGTTCACCAGCGCCGCGCGGGCGTTGCCGAGATGCAGGAAGCCGGTCGGAGACGGCGCGAAGCGCACCCGGGGAGTCATAGCTCCTAGGCTGTACGGCCTCTTGCCCGGAGTGTCGAGGCCGCTCGTTCAACGTTCCGCGGCGCGGTCGATGCCGGCGGCCATCACGCCGCAGATCCAGAGGCTGCGATCGTGCAGCTCGCTGGTACCGACATGCGGCGTCGGATTGGCGTCGAGCAGCACCGCTTCGCCATCTTGCACGATGAAATCGAGCTTGCCGAACTCCATGCCGAGTTCGCGCCGGCGCTGCCAGAGCTCCTCCGGCACGCGATGGTGCGGCGGCAGGCGCAGAATCCCCGGATGCCACTTCACCAGGGGCGTCTCGCTGACGAAGGTGGAGACCACGCTGCACGGCCCGAGGAAGTGCCACTGGTTCAACGCATAGCCTTCGCCGTGGCGCTCGACGAAGAAGCGCTCGACCACGAGGTCGGGGCGACGCCATACCCAGCCGGGAACCTGCGCCTTGCGCTGGAACAGCTGGTAGTCGCTGCCGGCCCGGCCGTGCCAGGCAGGCGGCAGCCAGCGCAAGGCAGCCTCCCGCAGGCGGGTGAAGAGCCCGCCCTCGGCGATGCGCAATCGCCGCTCGGAGGCGCCGCCGTGATTGCGGTCGTGCTTGACCAGCACCGCTCCGTCGTAGGCGTCCTCCTGGGTCACCAGCCAGCGGCTGATGCGGCGCTTGCTGATGTCGTCGAGCGCGCCATTGACGCAAGCGGGGTAGCGGCTTGCCATCGCCAGGTAGTCGGGCGGCACGACGGTGAGGTCGACGTGCAGGATGGCAACGTCGGCCTCCGGCGGATTGCGCGTGCCCTGGTGCACCAGCACGCGCCGGCCTTCACGCTCCCAGAAGAAGGTCTTGCAGCGCGCCAGGTTGTAGTCCGCATCGAGGCCCTGCCGCAGGTGCGTCAGGATGGCGATGGTCCGGGCTCGGCAGGTCACGGCGACCGCCCGGCGACGAAGTCGACGCCCTCGGCCAGAATGCCGGCCCACCATTGGGCGCGTTCGAACACGGTGCGCGTGCCCGCGTGCGGCGTCGGATTGACGTCGATGACGATCGGCTCGTCCTCCTGCAGCAGGAAGTCGATCTTGCCGAAATCCATGCCGAGCTCGCGGCGGCGCTGCCACAAGGCCGGCGGCACATAGTGGTCGTAGGTGAACTGCGTGTGCGGCGGGTTCCACTTCACGTAGGGCGTCGGACCCAGCAGCTTGGTCACCAGCCCCCGGTCGCCCAGGAAGAACCATTGGCGGAGCTGGTAGCTGTCGCCGGAACGCTCGAAAAAGAAGCGCTCGACCACGAGGTCCTTGCGGCGCCAGACCCAGCCGGGCACCTGCCCCTTGCGCTCGAAGACCTGGTAGTCGCCGAGCGACCGCCAGGCCCTCGGTAGCCAGCGCTCGGCCGCCTCGTGCAGCTGCGCGAAGCGCTCGCGCTGCGCCAGCCGCAGCCGGCGCTCCGACTGGCCGCCGTGGTTGAGGTCGGTCTTCACGATGACCGGCCCGTCGTAGCCGTCCTCGCGGCCGACCAGCCAGCGGCTGACGCAGCGCTTGCTGATGTCGACCACGTCGCGGTTCACGCAACGCGGATAGCTCGCCGCCAGCATGCGGTAGTCGGCCGGCACCACCGTCAGGTCGACGTGCAGGAAGGCCAGATCGGCCTCCGGCGGCGGGCCCAGCCCCTGGTGCACCAGCACCCGACGCCCCTCGCGGTCCCACCACAGGTTCTTGCAGCGCGCGAGGAAGTAATCCTGGTCGAGGCCCTGGTACTGATGCGTCAGGATGGCGATGGTCCGTGCGGTCGTCATCGCCCGCGGTCCTCGGCCAAGAAGTCGATGCCGGCGGCGAGCACGCCGGTCAGCCAGAGATTGCGTTCGCGCACCTCGGTGGTCCCGGCATGCGGTGTCGGGTTCGCGTCCAGCAGGACGGGCTCGCCCTCCTGCATGATGAAGTCGAACTTGCCGTAGTCGAAGCCGAGCTGCCGCCGCCGCTGCCACAGGGCCTCGGGAACATAGTGGTGCATCGGCAGGCGCTGGATCGCCGGGTGCCACTTCACGAGCGGTCTCTTGTCGACCAGGGTCGAGACACAGCCGCGCCCGCCCAGGAAGAACCACTGGTGGATCGCATAGCCCTCGCCGTGCCGCTCGGCGAAGTAGCGCTCGACCACCAGGTCTCGGCGTTGCCAGACCCAGGCCGGCACCTGCGCCTTCGCTTGGAAGAGCTGGTAATCGTCACCCCTGCGGCCGTGCCAGGCGCGGGGCAGCCAGCGCAGCGCCGCCTCGCGCAGCTTGGCGAAGACTCCGCCCTCGGCAACGCGCAGGCGGCGCTCGGAGGCACCGCCATGGTTCAGGTTGGCCTTCACCACGACCGCGCCGTCCCAGGTGTCGTCTGCACGGACCAGGCTGCGGCTGATGCGCCGCTTGCTGACGTCGCCGACCGCCGCATTGACGCAGCGCGGATAATGGCGCGCCAACGCCAGGTAGTCGGGCGGCACCACCGTCAGGTCGACGTGCAGGATGGCGACCTCGGCCGGCGGCGGTGTGCTCGTCCCCTGGTGCACCAGCACGCGGCGGCCCTCCCGGTCCCAATGGAAGCGCTTGCAGCGGGCGAGGAAGTAGTCCGGATCGAGGCCCTGCCGCAGGTGCGTGAGAATCGCGATGGTCTCGATGCGGCTGCTCATCTCTCGCGCCCGGCGAAGAAGTCGATCCCCGCGGCCATGACACCGGTGTTCCAGATCATCCCGTCGACCACCACGGTGGTGCCCCAGTGCGGCGTCGGGTTGACGTCGAACAGGATCGGCTCGCCTTCGTGCATCACGAAGTCGAACTTGCCGAAGTCGACGCCGAGCTCCTCGCGCCGGCGCCAGAGCGCCTCGGGCACGCCGTGGTGCTTCGGCAGGCGCTTCTGCCCATCGGTGCGCTTCACCAGCGGCGTCGGCCCCAAGAGCGTGGAGACCAGGCTGCGCGGCCCCAGAAACTGCCACTGGTGCAGCAGGAAGGACTCGCCGTGCTTCTCGGTGAAGAGGCGTTCGACGACGAGATCGCTGTGGCGCCAGACCCAGCGGGGCACCTGTGCCTTGCGCTCGAAGACCTGGTAGTTCCAGCCGCCCGCCCCGCCCCAGGCGCGCGGCAGCCAGCGCCGGGCCGCCTCGCGCAACCGCGCCAGGATGCCGCCCTCGGCGATGCGCAGCCGGCGCTCGGCGTCGCCGCTGTGGTTGAGGTTGTGCTTCACCATGACCGCGCCGTCCCAGGCATCGTCGGCGCTGACCAGCCAGCGGCTGATCGCCCGCTTGCTGACGTCCGTGACGCGCCGGTTCAGGCAGATCGGATAGGTCTGCGCCAGCGCGCGGTAGGGCTCCGGCACCACCGTCAGGTCCACATGCAGGATCGCGAGATCCGCCGGCGGCGGCGGCTTCAGACCCTGATGCACCAGGACGCGACGTCCCTCCGGTTCCCAGAACTGCCGGGCGATGCGCGCCAGGAAGTAGTTGGGATCCAGGCCCTGGCGCAGGTGCGTCAGGATCGCAATGGTCTCGATGCGGCTGCCCAATCTCCGCTTCCCCTCAGGCCAGGCTGTCGAGGCCCGCGGCAAGGTTGTAGATGATCCAGAGATTGCGCGGCTCGAGCACGCTGCGGCCGAAGTGCGGCGTGGTGTTGATGTCGAAGACGACCGGGCCCTCCTCGGCGATGACGAAGTCGAACTTGCCGAATTCGAAGCCGAGCGAGCGCCGCAGCTGCCAGACCTCCTCCGGCACGTCGTGGTCGATCGGCGGCACCTCCACCTTGTTCTCCCACTTCACCAAGGGCGTCGATGCGAGCACCGTCGACACGTGGCTGCGGTCGCCGAAGAACTGCCACTGCCGGAGCGCATAGAGCTCGCCGCGCTGCTCGAAGAAGAAGCGCTCCACCACGAGGTCGCTGCGCTGCCAGGCCCAGCGCGGCACCTGCGCCTTGCGATGGAAGAGCTGGTAGTTCGGCGTGTTGCCGCCCCAGGCCGCCGGCAGCCAGCGCAGCGCCGCCTCGCGCAGCCGTGCGCGCAGCCCACCCCGTGCCAGCCGCAGCCGGCGCTCCGGATCCCCGCTGTGGTTGAAGTCGGACTTCACGATCACCGGCCCGTCGTAGGCGTCGTCCGCCCTCACCAGCCAACGACTGTGCCCGCGCTTGCTGATGTCGGCGATGTGTCCGTTGAGACAGCGCGGATAGCGCTTCGCCAGTTCCAGGTACTCCGCCGGCACGGTGGTCAGATCGATGTGCAGGATCGCGAGCTTGGCCTCCGGCGGGTCGCGCAGGCCCTGTTGCAACAGGACCTCGCGGCCCTCTTCCTCCCACACCAGCCGCTTCATGCGGGCGAGGAAGTAATCCGGATCCAGCCCCTGCTGCTGGTGGGTCAGGATGACCAGGCGTTCGACGCGCGGCATCGCGGCTGCTAGCGCCCGAGGTAGCGGCGCTTCGCCCGCTCGAGCGTGAGCTTCCAGCGCTTGCGGCGGAAATCGCCGCGCAGCCGCCGGAGCAGGCGTCGGTGCCGGCGGTCGAGCTCCTCCTGCCTATGCACCCGACGGGCCTGCGGCAAGGCCAGCAGTGCCTCGACGTAGTGCCGGGCGTAGGGCCGCTGGTCGTAGGGTTGCAACCAGGTGGGCGGCTCGGCCAAGACGGCGGGATTGGTATTGATCTCGAAGACCTGGATGCGGCCGTCGACCAGCGTGTAGTCGATGCGGCCGAAGGTGATCTTGGCGGCTTCGAACAATGGCAGCAGCTCGGCGCGGTGCGGATTGCCCAGCACATAGGCGATGTGCTCGGCCCGGTGCTCGGGCCGCAGCTGCGAATGCTTGATGAACCAGTGCTGCTGGGCGAAGCAGTGCTGCGGAAAGATCTGAGTACCCACACGGTATGCGCCATACTTGCGGTAATAGCCGTCCGGCCCGGGCCGGCTGCCGAACTCCACGATCATCGGTCGCCGCAGGCCGCTCCCCGGCAGGGCGGCGATCGCGGCTTCGAGCGTGCTGCGGTCATGCAGCAGCGTCGGCGCCGCGGAGCTGGCGCCCACCTCGTCGCGCAGGAAGACGGGATAGCGCAGACCGTCGAGCGGCTGGTCCGGGCGGCGCACGTCGAAGGCATTCGTGCCTTCGTCATACAGGCGTCGCAGCAGGGCGAAGCGCTGCTCGCTGCTGCGCGGATCGTTGAGGTGCAGGAGATCGGGGCGCGTGGCCTCGAGTTCGGCACGAAAGGCACCGGCCTCGCGAAGCTCGTCGGGATCGAGGCGGTCGAAATCGGTCCAGATCACCACGCCAGCGCCAGCCTCCCGCAGAGGCGTCAGTTTTCCATAAGGCACCAGCCGAAGGAGGTCCCGCAAGCGCTCCCCGTGATAGAGCAGCACGACGGCGACCGTGTAGCAGTGCCCGGGATGACAGACGTAGTAGATCATGGCGGCGCGCAGCGCTTGTAGGTGGCGGCGGCCGCGAAAGCAACGCAGGCACCGAGAGCAAAATCCGGTAGACAAAGGCACGCGCAGCAAGCAGCGTCGGCGCCGGTCATTGCCCAAGATTTGCCATGTCGCTCAAAGCCATCGCAGAGATCAGCCCGCTCCGCTTCCAGGAAATTCCCGCTATGGTCGCGCTGGAGGAGGCAGCCTGGTCCGAACCGCTGCGCGCCTCCGAAAACACGATCCGCCGGCGGCTGGAGCTTGGGCACGTGATGATGGTGGCGCGCGCGAAGGATGGTCGCCTCGCCGCGTCGGTCTGCTTCACGCCGACGGCGGAGGAGCCCTTCGACCGGGATAGCTTCCCTGCGAACTTCGCCCAGTTCAGCTCCCTGCCGCGCAGCGAGCCGGTACGGTCGATCTACGTCTACAATCTCTGCGTCGATCCCGATTTTCGCAGCCTCGACACCGTCCGGTCGGTGATGATCGCCACCCTTGCCAGCGCGCGCGACTCTGGAGCGCGATGGATCGTCGGCGACGGCCGCTGCGCGGCCTATCGCGGATCCCTGCCGGGGGCCCCGGACAAGGTGAAGGCCGACGCGAAGTTCCGCGCCGCCATCGAGTCCTGGCGCAGGAGCGGCCGGCAGCCGCCCGATGCGGAGCTGACCCGCGATCCGCTGCTGCGATTCCATTACCGCCAGCTGAAGTGCCGCTTCCTGCATCTGATGCCGGACTTCCTGCCGGAGGATGTCAGCTCGGCCGGCTACCGGGTGATCTTCGTCGCCGACGCCGCCGAGCTGGGCTTCACGCAGTGAAATTCTTCGATCCCTTCGAAACGGCGGCCGAACCCTTCGCCGCCTTCGCGAAGGCGCGGGCTGCGGGCGGCGCGGTGCCGGGTCTGCCGCCCTACCCAGAGCTCCATCGCGCGCTCTATCTTTTTCGCCATGCCCAGGTGAGCGAAGCGCTGCGGCATCCCAAGCTGCTGCAAGCCCCGCCGGGTGCCTACCAGGCCGTGCGCCAGCAGATCGTGAGCAGCCGCGTCTTCGCCGCGATGACGCGATCCATGCTGCTGGCCGACCCGCCGCATCACGGACCGCTGCGGCGCCCGACGCTGCCGCCGCTCGCCCCCGGCCGTCTTGGCGAGCTGACGCAGTGGATGCGCGCGGAGGCCGCCAAGGTCTCCGAGACGCTCGCGGCGCGCGGCGGTTTCGATGCCGTCGTCGATCTTGCCACGCCCTTCGTCGTGAGCGTGCTCGGCCGGGTGCTCGTCATGGCCCTGCCGGAGAGCAAGGCGCTGAAACACGCGACGGCCGCCATCGCCGCGGCGATCGACGTTCGCCGCGAGCCTCCCGGCGAGGATTCCGACCGCGTCTGCGCCTGGCTGGAGTCGGAGATCGAGGCGGCGCTTGCCTGCGGTCCCATCGAGCCCGGCGGCATCGTGGCGGCCATGCTGGCCGAGGAGCAGGCCGGACGGTGGGAGCATGGCGATGTCATCGCCAACCTGGTGCTGCTGCTGCTGGCCGGCCAGGAGACGACGATCGATGCCTTCGGCAATGCGCTGCTGCTGCTCGATGCCGCACCGGAGCAGCGAGACCTGTTGGAGCGGGGCGAGGTCGGCTGGGCGCAGGCAACCGAGGAGCTGCTGCGCATGGGCGGATCGGTCCACTACGCCGGCACCCGTATCGCCGCCGAGGATCTCGAGCTTGGCGGCATCGCGGTCCAGGCGGGCACCGGCGTCGTGCCGGTGGTGGCCAGCGCGAACCGCGACTGCGCGTTCTTTCCCCAGGGCGACAGCCTCGATCTGCGACGTCCGCCGCGGGCCATCATGACCTTCGGCTCGGGCCTGCACACCTGCATCGGCCAGCACCTGGCCCGGCTGGAGATTGCGATCCTGCTGGAAGCGCTCTTCGCCCACGCGCCGGGTTGGCGGGTCGAGCCTGCCGGCGTCAGGCAACGCCCTCTGCTGGCGTTCCGCGGTCCCGCCGCGCTGCCCGTCACCCTCTGAGGTCAGCGCCGCAGGAACCAGTCGATCCCCGGCGCCAGCCGGCGGCAGATCTCCTGCCCCCGTTCGCTGAGACCGTTGCGGGATGCGTGCGGCGTGCGGTTGGCGTCGAGCAGCCTGGGCTCGCCCTCGACGAAGATGAAGTCGAACTTGCCGTAGTCGAAGCCGAGCTCGCGCCGGCGCTCGCGCAGCGCCGGCGGCACGTCCTCGTGCGGCGGCAGGCGCTGCACGGTGTTCTCGCCCTTCACCAGCGGCGAGGTGGCGAGGCTGGTGGCGACCGCGTCGCGGTCGCCGAGGAAGTACCACATGTGCATGGCGTAAAGATCGCCGCGGCGCTCGGTGAAGAAGCGCTCGACCACGAGGCCGGGCGTGCGCCAGACCCAGTCCGGCACCAGCGAGCGTCGCTGCAGCACCAGGTACTCGTCCAGCGGCAAGCGCCCGCTCCAGGCGGGCGGCAGAAGCCGCCGCGCGTGCTCGCGCAG
>DATEDK010000251.1:0-3622 GCA_035281685.1 Kiloniellales bacterium
TCTCCGGCACGAGCGTGGCGCTGCCCGGCACCGCCGAGTCCTACGGCAGCGGCACCACGCCGCCGGTCGAGCAGCAGGCGGCGCTGCCGCTGAACGACACCAGGAACTACGCCGGCAAGGCCTGCGTCTACTTCACCCGGCCGCTCGAGGAGACGGTCGATGGCATCCGCCACATCAACCGCTACATGGAAGGCGAGTGGGTCTGTCACGCTTCGTCCATGTACGCCTGCGTCGCCGGGGTCTGGCAGGCCAAGGGACCCTGCGAAAATTTCTCGCGGTGGGAGACTCGGTCGAGCGATGTTCTGGAAGCTGAGCCGCGCTCTTAGCTCTAAAACAACTACTTAATGGCGATTTCTGAGACGTCCTTGCAGCCGCCCATGCGCGCCTGGGATGGCTGGGATGAGGGCACCCAGGTCCCCTGAGGTGGTGTTTCGCTGCATTGCAGCATAGCTTCCCGCATCCCTAAGCCGGGTCATGCCGGCACCGAGGACAGCAATGACATCCCTTTCGGCCGAGGCGGAGCACGCGTCGCTCCCGGCCGCCACCCGTCCGGGCCTACTGCTCGCGGTGCTCGGGGTCGTGTTCGGCGATATCGGCACCTCCCCGCTCTACGCCTTCAAGCTCTCGATCGAAGCCGCCGGCGACGTTTCCGAAGCGACGGTGCTGGGCGTGCTCTCGCTCATGTTCTGGTCGCTGATCCTGGTCGTGACGACGAAGTACGTCCTGGTGATCCTGCGGGCCGACAACCGCGGCGAAGGCGGCATCCTCGCCGCGACCACGCTCGCGCTTGCCGGCGCCAGCCGAACCGGACGGCGGCACCAGCTGATCCTGCTGCTGGGACTGGCCGGGGCGGCACTGTTCTATGGCGACTGCGTCATCACCCCGGCCATCTCCGTGCTGAGCGCGGTCGAGGGTCTGGAAGTCGTGGCTCCGGCGCTGGAGCCCTACGTCTTGCCGGTGACCGCGGGCCTGCTTGTCGGTCTCTTCCTGTTGCAGCGGCACGGCACGGCGCGGGTCGGCGCGCTCTTCGGACCGGTGATGCTGGCCTGGTTCGCGACCCTGGCGCTGCTCGGCCTGCTGCAGATCATCGCGCAGCCCGGCGTGCTCCGCGCCATCGATCCGCGCTGGGCGATCGAGGCCTTGACGGTGCACCCCCTGCACGCGCTGACCATCCTCGGCGCGGTGGTGCTGACGGTGACCGGTGCCGAGGCGCTCTATGCCGACCTCGGCCACTTCGGGCGCAAGCCCATCAGCTTCGCCTGGCTCTGGGTCGTCTTCCCGGCGCTGCTGCTGAACTACGCCGGGCAGGCGGCCCTGGTGCTGAACGATCCCTCGGCAGCCGGCAATACCTTCTA
Organism: Kiloniellales bacterium; assembly: GCA_035281685.1. Classification (GTDB taxonomy): domain Bacteria; phylum Pseudomonadota; class Alphaproteobacteria; order Kiloniellales; family JACOMY01; genus DATEDK01. The sequence goes on from DATEDK010000251.1 coordinate 1,356, forward strand.
CCGGCTGGCGCCGGACTGGGCGCTGATCCCGTTGGTGATCCTCGCGTCAGCCGCGACCATCATCGCCTCGCAGGCGGTGATCTCGGCTGCCTTTTCGCTGATGCAGCAGGCGGTGCAGCTCGGCTACATGCCCCGGCTGCAGATCCTGCACACCTCGCAGCATGCGCGGGGCCAGGTCTATGTGCCGCTCGCCAACACGGCGCTGCTCGCGGCCGTGCTCTTCGTCGTCTTCGAGTTCAAGAGTTCCGAGGCTCTCGGCGCCGCTTACGGCGTCGCCGTCACCGGCACCATGATCCTCAGCACCATCCTGACCGCGGCGGCGCTGCGCTACGCCAAGGGCTGGCACTGGCTCTGGCTCATCCTGTTCGGCCTGTTCTTCGTCGTCGACATGCTGTTCCTCGGCGCCACGCTGTCCAAGGTGGCGGACGGCGGCTGGCTGCCGCTGGCGATCGCCGGAATGCTTCTGGTGCTGATGACCACCTGGATGGCGGGACGCGAGCGGATGCTCGCCTTGCGCCTGGCCAACGCGCTGTCGATGGAAGACTTCCTGACCCTGCCGACGCTGCCGAAGATACCGCGCGTCGCCGGGACGGCCTGCTACCTCGTCGCCGAGCCGCGCTTCGCGCCGACCGCCCTCCTGCACAACCTCAAGCACAACAAGGTGCTGCACGAGCGCATCGTGATCCTGGGCATCACCGTCGCGGAGGTACCCCGCGTGGCCGAATCCGATCGCGTGCGTTCGAGCGCGCTGGCGCCGGGCATCTGGAGCGTCGCGCTGAGCTACGGCTTCCTCGAGCAGCCGGACATTCCCGAGGTGCTGCCGCTGATCGCCGCGGCCGGGCTCGAGATGAAGGTCGCCGAGACCTCCTTCATCGTCGGCCGCGAGAAGATCACGGCGGGCCGCAAGCCCGGCCTGGCAACGTGGCGCAAGCGCCTCTTCATTCTGCTGCACCGCGCCATGCTGAGCGCCACCGAGTTCTTCCATATCCCGGCAAGCCGGGTCGTGGAGCTGGGGGGACAGATCGAGATCTGACCCCGTCGCTGTCGCGCCGCCGCCCCGGACGCGCTAGCGTGGGTGTGGAACCGGATGGCGCGAGGGTCAGATGGGCCAGATGGGAATGAAGGCAGCGCGGCGGATGACCGCGGGGGAAGCAGCCGCGCTCGTCAGGAGCGGCGATTGGGTCGACTACGGCTTCGGCCTCGGCCAGCCTGACCTCTTCGACAAGGCGCTGGCGGCGCGCCAGAACGAGCTGGAAGGCGTGAAGATCCGCGCCGCGCTCTCGCTGCGGCCCCGCCAAGTGCTGGAGGTCGACCGCGAGGGTCGGCACTTCCAGTGGTTCAACTGGCACTTCTCAGGCTACGACCGCCGGCAGCACGACGCCGGGCTCGCCAACTACATCCCGATGAACTTCGGCGAGGCGCCGGACTTCTACCGGCGCTTCATCGACCCGGTCGATCTCGTGGTCATCAAGACCTGCCCGCGCGACGCCACGGGCACCTACAACTTCAGCGGCTCCTGCAGCTACCACGCCGCGCTGGTGGAGCGGGCACGCAAGGTCGTGGTCGAGGTCGACGAGCGGCTGCCCTATTGCCACGGGCCGGGCAACGGCGTGCACGAGAGCCGGGTCGACGGCGTGATCGAGGGCGAGAACTTCGGGCCGCCGGAGATCGCCAACCCGCCGCCCAGCGACATCGACCGCACCATCGCCGGCCACATCGCCGCCGAAGTCGAGGACGGCGCCTGCCTGCAGATCGGCATCGGCGCGATGCCGAACGCGGTCTGCAGCACGCTGAAGGACGCCGGCGTCAAGGATCTCGGCGTCCACACCGAGATGCTGGTCGACGGGCTCATCGATCTCTACGAGGCCGGCGCGGTGACGAACGCGCGCAAGACTCTGAACCCCGGCGTCATCACCTACACCTTCGCCGCCGGTTCGCGCCGGCAGTACGACTTCCTGCACGACAACAAGGCGTTGGAGACCTGGCCGGTCGACTACACCAACCTGCCGCACAACATCATGCAGAACGAGCGCGTGGTCTCGGTGAACAACACCACGCAGATGGACCTGCAGGGCCAGGCGGCTTCGGAGAGCGACGGCCACCGTCACATCAGCGGCACCGGCGGGCAGCTGCAGTTCGTGCGCGGCGCCTACGCCTCCAAGGGCGGCAAGTCCTTCGTCTGCCTCTCCTCGACCTATGACAAGGGCAGGGACGGCCAGCGCAGGAGCCGTATCGTCGTCGGACTGACGCCCGGCAACGTCGTCACT
>DATEDK010000252.1:0-6684 GCA_035281685.1 Kiloniellales bacterium
ATCCCGGAAAGCGCGAAGCGCTTATCCGGGACCCAGGGCCATAGCGCTCAGCCTCATGGCCCCTGGGTCCCGGCTCTCGCTGCGCTCGGCCGGGATGACAGTCAAAATTTGCAATATGCCTCTCAAGGGGAAGTGAGTTGCTTGAGCTTGGCTTGGCTGACTGCTCTAGGGAGCGACCGCCGCGAAGAGGTTGAGTGTCGCCGGGATGCGCACGGCACCGTTCGTCGCGTAGCGTGCAAAGCCCTTCTCGATGGCCTTCCCGATCGCTTCGGCATCGGCCGGCGTCCCCTGATAGTGCGCGATCAGGCGGACGGCCGGCCCGATGGTGAGCGCGAGCGCTGCCACGTCATGGACGTTGCCCGGAGGCTCGAGTTCCAGCTTGACGACCTCGGCCGCAGGCTTCGCGAAGCCGGCAGCCTCGAGGATGCCGAGCACATAGCCGGTGTCAGCGAAGGCCAGCGGACCGGGCGCCTTGGGGTCGGCCGGTGGCGGCGGGCCCAGCCGCGCTATCGCCGCATCTCGCGCCACGACGAACCAGGGATTGGCGCCGAGCGGCGCCCAGGCGGCGAGGTGCATCCGCGCGCCGGGCCGAAGGGCTTGGCGCAGCTTGCGGAAGGCCGCCGGCGGATCGGCGAAGAACATCGAGCCGAAGCGCGAGAGGAGGAGATCGAAGCGCTCGGCGCCCGGATCCCAAGTCTGCGCGTCGGCCTCGACGAACGCGATGCGCGGCGCCAATGCCGGCGGCACGCGCGCCTTCGCCTTCGCCAGCAGGACCGAGGAGATATCGAGCCCGGTGACCCGGCCCTTGCCGCCGACCAGTTCGGCCAGCGCCAGCGTCGTCGCACCGGTGCCGCAGCCGAGGTCCAGAACGCGCTCTCCTGCGGCCGGGCGCGCACGCTCGAAGAGCGCGGTGCTGACTGGCGCCAGGCTCCGGTCGAGCGCTTCCTGCTGATCCACCCACTTGCGGCCGACATCCGATTGCCAGTAGCGGGCCTGCTCGGCGTTGGCGGTCTCCTCGGGATTCTCGACCATCGCTCGCGTCCTTTCGTGTTTCAACGACTATAGCAATGATCTCGGCGAAGGGCTTGCGGGACCGGGCAATTCTTTCAGTGCCTTTTCGCCGGGCGGGGTCGGTGCATAGACTGGTCGCAGGCTCCGGCAGGCTGCGCCGCGGGCCGGGACCCCGATGGTATTCCTCGAAATCCTGATCGTTCTGCTCCTGACGCTGTTCAACGGCGCCTTGGCCATGTCGGAGCTGGCCCTGGTGTCGGCGCGGCGGGGCCGGTTGAAGCACCTTGCCGCCGAGGGCAACAGGGGTGCCGCCGCGGCCCTGCGCCTGCAGGCCGACCAGGGCGCGTTGCTTTCCACCGTGCAGATCGGCATCACGCTGGTCGGCATCCTGGCCGGCGCCTTCGGCGGGGCGACGCTGGCCGACCGGCTGGGCGACTGGCTCGACAGTTTCGATTGGATCGCGCCCTACGGCGACAACATCGCCATCCCGCTGGTCGTGCTCGCGATCACCTACCTCTCGCTGATCGTGGGCGAGCTGGTGCCCAAGCGCATCGCGCTCAACAATCCCGAGCAGGTCGCCTGCCTGGCCGCGCGGCCCATGATTCGACTGGCCCGCTTCTCCTCGCCCGCGGTCTGGCTGCTGCGCATCTCCAGCGACGTCGTGCTGCGCTTCCTGGGCCTGGACCGGCCGCGCGATTCGGCGGTGTCGGAAGAGGAGGTGAAGGCGCTGGTTGCCGAGGGCACCGCCGCGGGTGTGTTCAAGCCGCAGGAGCGGCAAATGATCGAGGGCGTGATGCGGCTGGCCGACCGGCCGGTGCGCGCGCTGATGACGCCGCGGCCCGACGTCGTCTGGATCGACATCAAGGCCGACGCCGACTCGATCCGCCGCACCGTCGAGCAAAGTCGCTACTCGCGCCTGCTGGTCTGCGAGGGCACGATCGACGAACCGATGGGCGTGGTGCACACCAAGGACCTGCTGCCCGTCGCGCTCACCGGCCAGCCGATCGATCTCACCAAGGTCAGCAAGCCGCCGCTGATCGTGCCGGACACCGCGACCAGCCTGCGGCTGCTGGAGCTGTTCCGGCAGCGGGGCGTGCACATGGCGCTGGTGGTCGACGAGTACGGCACGACCAAGGGCCTGGTCACGCTGACCGACATGCTGGAATCGATCGCCGGCGGTCTGCCCGAGGGCGAGGAGCAGGAGACACTGATCGTCGTCAGGCCGGAAGGCGGCTGGCTGGTGGACGGCGCCACGCCGATCGACGAGCTCGGCTTCACCATCGGCATCGACGGCTTGGGCAAGGGCACGACCTATCACACCGTCGCTGGCCTGGTGCTGCATCACCTGGGACGCATGCCGCGCGTCGGCGCCACGCTGGAGCACCGCGGCTTCCGCTACGAGGTGGTCGACATGGACGGACGGCGCATCGACAAGGTGATGGTGACGCCGCTTTACGGCATCGAGGCCGATTGAGCGCGATGCGCGGTCGCTTCATCACCTTCGAGGGCGGCGAGGGCGCCGGCAAGTCGACGCAGATCGCACTGCTGCGGCAGCGTCTCGAAGCCGCCGGCCGGACGGTGCTGGCGACCCGCGAGCCGGGCGGCACGCCCGGTGCCGAGGAGGTCCGCCGCCTGCTGGTGACCGGCGAGCCCGGCCGCTGGGATGCCTGGAGCGAGGCGCTGCTGATCAGCGCAGCGCGGCGCGACCACATCGAGCGGGTGATTCGCCCGGCGCTTGCTTCCGGCACCTGGGTGCTCTGCGACCGTTTCCTCGATTCGACGCTCGCCTACCAGGGTGCCGTCGCGGGCCTCGGCCTGGACGCCGTCGAGGCGCTGCACACGCTGGTCTTCGGCAGACTGCGGCCGGACCTGACGGTGCTGTTGGATCTCGACCCGGCCGTGGGCCTCGCGCGCGCCGGCAAGCGGGCGAACGGCGAGGGGCGATTCGAAGCGCGGGGACTGGAGTGGCACCAGCGCCTGCGCGAGGCCTTCCTGGCGATCGCCAAGGCCGAGCCGGGACGGGTGAAGGTGATCGATGCGTCGCGGGAGCAGAGCGTGGTGGCGGATGAGGTTGCGCAAGTGGTGGAGAAGAGCCGCCATGGCTGAGCGCGCACCAACTAGCCCTCTCCCATTGCGCGAGAGGGCAGCGAGCGCAGCGAGGGGTGAGGGGGGTCGGTTTCTGTTTACCGACCGACCTACCCCCCTCACCCCGACCCTCTCCCGCAAGGGGAGAGGGGGGACTTCGGGGCTCGTGCATGCCTGACATCCTCCCCCCGCGCGCCAATCCCCGCTTGCTCGACCAGGGCGAGGCCGAGGCCGTTCTGCTGCGCGCTGCGCAATCCGGGCGGCTGCCGCATGCCTGGCTGCTGACGGGGCCGCGTGGCGTCGGCAAGGCGACGCTGGCCTTCCGCTTTGCACGCTACCTGCTGGCAACGCCCCAGACCGAGGAGAGTGGCCTCTTCGGCGCTCCGCCGTCGCCGACCTCGCTCGCGATCGGCCCGGACCATCCGGTGTTCCGGCGCGTCGCCTCGCAGGGCCACCCCGATCTTCTGACCCTCGAGCCCGGCGTCAACGAGAAGACCGGCCGGGCGCGCAGCGAGATCGTCATCGAGGACGTGCGCGAGGCGACGCAGCGGCTGCATCTCTCGCCCGCCGAGGGCGGCTGGCGCATCCTCGTCGTCGACAGCGCCGACGAGCTCAACCGCAACGCCGCCAACGCGCTCCTGAAGATGCTCGAGGAGCCGGCGCCGCGCTCGCTGATGCTGCTCGTCTCGCACGCGCCGGGCGCGCTCTTGCCGACGATCCGCTCGCGCTGCTGCCATTTGGCGCTCTCGCCGCTGCCGACGGCGACGGTCGAGCGCCTCCTGGCGGAGTCCATGCCCGAGCTGGACCCGGGCGAGGTGCGCCAGCTCGCGCAGCTGGCCGAAGGCTCGATCGGCCGCGCGCTGGCGCTGGCCGAGGCGGGCGGGCTCGAGCTCTACCGCGAGCTGATTGCGCTCCTCGGCAGCCTGCCGCGGCTCGACATCGGCCGCGTGCATGCCTTCACCGACAGTCTGGGCCGCGCGAAGGACGACCGCAGCTTCGCCACCGCCATGGAACTGCTCGGCTGGTGGCTGGCGCGTCTGGTGCGCGCCGGAGCCGCCGGCGAACTCCCCGCGTCGATCCTGCCCGAGGAGAGCGCGGTGGCAGAGCGCCTGCTGGCCGGCGGCAGGCTTGCGGACTGGCTGGCGCTATGGGAGAAACTGGCGCGCCTCGTGGCTCGCACCGATCGCGTCAATCTCGACCGCAAGCAGGTGGCCATGACGGCCTTCCTCGAGATCGAGGCCTTGATGGCCGCCTGACGGCGGCCTCTGGCGTCGGCGGAGTCAGGGACATGGCGGACAGCTTCTATATCACCTCGCCGATCTATTACGTGAACGACGCGCCGCACATCGGGCACGCCTACACCTCGCTCGCCTGCGACGTGCTCGCCCGCTTCAACCGGCTGGACGGCAAGCAGGTGATGTTCCTCACCGGGACCGACGAGCACGGCCAGAAGGTGGAGAAGGCGGCGCAGGCCGCAGGCATCGCGCCCAAGGCCTTCGTCGACAAGGTCAGCCAGAACTTCCGCGACCTCTGCCGCACGATGAACTTCTCCAACGACGACTTCATCCGCACGACCGAGGAGCGGCACAAGCACTCCGTGCAGGCGCTCTGGCGCAAGCTGGTGGAGAAGGGCGAGATCTACCTCGGCAAGTACGCCGGCTGGTACGCCGTCTCCGACGAGGCCTTCTACGGCGAGGACGAGCTCACCATCCGCGACGGCAAGCGATACGGACCGTCGGGCAAGGAGGTCGAGTGGGTGGAGGAGCCCTCCTACTTCTTCCGGCTCTCCGCCTGGCGCGACCGGCTCTTGAAGTTCTACGACGACAACCCGGACTTCATCGCGCCCGACACGCGCCGCAACGAGGTGATCTCCTTCGTCAGCGGCGACCTGCGCGACCTCTCGGTCAGCCGCACGACCTTCAAGTGGGGCATCCCCGTGCCGAACGATCCGGCGCACATCATGTACGTCTGGATCGACGCGCTGACCAACTACATCACCGCGGCCGGCTATCCGGACACGGCAAGTGCATCGTTCAGGACCTTCTGGCCTGGCATGCACATGGTCGGCAAGGACATCCTGCGCTTCCATGCGGTCTACTGGCCCGCGATGCTGATGGCGGCCGACATCGCGCCGCCCAAGCGCGTCTTCGCGCACGGCTGGTGGACCAACGAAGGGCAGAAGATCTCCAAGTCGCTGGGCAACGTCATCGTGCCGGCCGAGCTCGTGGCGCGCTACGGGCTCGACCCCGTGCGCTACTTCCTGCTGCGCGAGGTGCCCTTCGGCCAGGACGGCGACTTCAGTCATGCCGCCATGGTGCGGCGGATGAACACCGACCTCGCCAACGACCTCGGCAACCTGGCGCAGCGCACGCTGTCGTTCATCCGGAAGAACTGCGACGGCAGGCTGCCGGCGCCCGGCGCCCTGACCGAAGCGGACGAGGCGCTGTTGCGCGAGGGGCGCGCGCTGCTGCCCGAGGTGCGCCGGCTGCTGGAGGCGCAGGCCTTCAACCGCGCACTGGAGCTGATCTGGCTCTGCGTGGGCGAGGCCAACCGTTACATCGACGCCCAGGCGCCCTGGACGCTGCGCAAGAGCGATCCCGTGCGCATGGCGACCGTGCTCTACGTGCTGGCCGAGACGATCCGGCGCGTGGCGCTGCTGCTGCAGCCTTTCATGCCCGATGCCATGGCGAAGCTGCTCGACCAGCTTGGCGTCGCGGGCGGAGCGCGCAGCTTTGCCAGCTACGAGGCGGCGCTTGCGGCAAACATGGCCCTGCCGGCACCGCAGGGCATCTTCCCGCGTTTCGTCGAAACCGAGGCAGCGGCCCAGGGTTAGACCTGCGATGCTGGTCGACAGCCACTGTCACCTCGACTACCTGGAGCGCGACGGCCAGGACCTCGCCCAGGTGGTCGAGCGTGCGCGAGCGGCCGGCGTCGGGCAGATGGTGACGATCTGCACCAAGCTCTCCGAGGCCCAGCGCGTGCAGGCGATCGCCGAGCGCTTCCCGGCAGTCACCTGCACCGTCGGCGTGCACCCGCACGAGGCGGCGGAGGAGGGCATCGGCGACCCTGCGCCGCTGATCCAACACGCGCGCCATCCCAAGGTCGTCGGCATCGGCGAGACCGGGCTCGACTACTTCTATGAGCACAGCCCGCGCGAGGCGCAGCGCCGCTCCTTCCGCGCGCACATCGCTGCCGCGCGCGAGACGAAGCTGCCGCTGGTCGTGCACGCGCGCGACGCCGACGACGACACCGTGACCATCCTCAAGGAGGAGCACAGGAACGGCGCCTATCCCGCTGTGATCCATTGCTTTACCGCCGGACCGGAGTTGGCGGCGGCAGCGTTGGAGCTGGGCTTCATGATCTCGCTCGCCGGCATCGTCACCTTCAAGAAGGCCGAGGCGCTGCGCCAGACCGTGCGGACCATCCCGCTCGACTCGCTGCTGGTCGAGACCGACGCGCCCTACCTCGCGCCCGTGCCGCTCCGCGGCAAGGAAAACGAGCCGGCGAACGTGGTGCACACCGCCCGCGCGCTGGCCGAACTGAAGGGCGTCACCTTCGCCGAGCTGGCAGCCGCCACCACCGCCAACT
>DATEDK010000253.1:0-2366 GCA_035281685.1 Kiloniellales bacterium
CCCTTGGCGACGGTGATGAGGTCGGGCTCGAAGCCGTAGTGGATCGAGCCGAAGTCGCTGCCGAGGCGGCCGAAGCCGCAGATCACCTCGTCGGCGATCAGCAGGATGTCGTACTTGCGCAATACCGGCACGATGGCCTGCCAATAGCCGGCGGGCGGCGGGATCAGGCCACCGGTCCCCAGCATCGGTTCGCCGATGAAGGCCGCCACGCTGTCCGGCCCCTCGGCGAGGATCATCTCCTCGAGCTCGGCGGCGCAGCGGCGCGAGAAGTCCTCCTCGCTCTCGCCGCGCTCGTGCTGCCAGTACCAGTGCGGCGTGCGCGTGTGCAGGATGGGTCCCAGCGGCAGATCGAAGGCCTTGTGGAACACCGGCAGGCCGGTGAGGCTGCCGGCGACGATGGTGGCGCCGTGGTAGCCGCGATGCCGCGAGATGATCTTCTTCTTTTGCGGCCGGCCCAGGACGTTGTTGTAGTACCAGACCAGCTTGACCTGGGTCTCGTTCGCATCGGAGCCGGAGAGCCCGTAGTAGACGCGGCTCATGCGGCCCGGCGCCATGCCGGCGATCATGCTGGCCAGGAGAATCGCCGCTTCGTTCGACTGGCCGGCGTAGGCGTGGGCATAGGCCAGGGTCTTGGCCTGCTCGTACATCGCCTCGGCCACTTCCTGGCGGCCGTAGCCGATGTTCACGCAGTAGAGACCGCCGAAGGCGTCGAGGTAGCGCCGGCCGTCCTGGTCCGTGATCCAGACGCCCTGGCCGCCGGTCACGACGCGGATCGGCAGTCTGGCCTCGGCGAAATCCTTGAGGTGGGTGAAAGGATGCAGGAGGTGCTGCCTGTCGAGCTCCTCGAGCGATGCGTTGCGGCCGACCGTCATGCTGCGCTCCTTGCGTTCCGTGCCACGCCACGTCGCCTGCCAGGGAGGGATCCTGGTGGCGATCAAATCACCGTCGGCCAAGTGAGAATCACCGTTTCGGACGCCGCCGCAGCAAGAGCCGCTGCAAGCCGCTCGGCCGCGCCGCCAGGAATGCCGGCGCCATAAAAACTGCGGCGCCGGGCGGCGGATTGACCCGCTTGTTCGGGCCGAGACCGGCTAGGGTCGCGGGTCTCGCGGCGGAGGAGCAGAACATGGCCGAGCCTGTCGCATTGATCGAAGAGGGACGTCCCGCGGCGGAACTTCTGACCGAGCTGCGCCGGGCGATGGCGGAGGACTCGGCGCCCCGCCTGCGGCTCCTGTCGCTGCGTCCCGACGATGCGCTGCGCCACGCGGCTTGCGCCCTGCTGGCCGAGGTCCAGCGCTGGCCCGGCAATGCCGACTGGACCTCGCCCTTGGCGCGCAAGCTCGACACCGAGGTCGGCGCGGTCGTGCGCCTGCTCTTCTCCGCGCCGGTGGATGCGCCCCTCGTGCACACCGCCAGCGGCTCGGAGAGTCTGCTGCTGGCGCTGAAAGCGGCGCGCGACCAGGCGCAGGCGTGTCGTCGAGGGCTCGCGCAGCCATGCGTCGTGGCGCCCGCCTCAGTGCACCCCTCCGTCGACAAGGCCTGCCAGCTGCTGGCAATGCGCGTCAAGCGCGTGCGGCTGTCGGCGGAAGGCCGGGCCGATGTCGACGCGCTCGCCGCCGCCATCGACGACGACACCGTGGCGCTGCTCTGTTCGCTGCCCTCGGATTCGCGCGGGCTCTGCGATCCGGTTCCCGAGATCGCCGCGCTGGCGCAGGAGCGCGGGCTCTGGCTGCACGTCGACGCCTGCCTCGGCGGCTACCTCGCGCCCTTCCTGCGCGAGCTTGGCAAGCCGCTGCCGCCCTTCGACTTCACCCTGCCGGGCGTGCGTTCGCTCTCGGCCGACCTGCACAAATACGGCTATGCGCCAACCGGCATCTCGACGCTGCTGCTGCGCCATCGCGCCGATCGCGCGCTGGTCACCTTCGCGTTCGAGGCCTGGGACGGCTACCCCTATCGGCGCGAGGGCGTGGCCGGCACGCGCAGCCTGGCTCCCCTGGCCGGCGCCTGGCTCACGCTGCTGGCGCTGGGGCGCGAGGGCTTCCGCCATCGCGCCGCGGCCATCGCCGCGACGGCCGAGACGCTGGCTCAGGCCATCGAGGCCTCGCCGGCGCTCCGTCTGCTGTCGCCCAGCGAAGCGGGCCTCGTGCACCTCGGCAGCCGCCGCGATCGTGTCGGCTTCGGCCACCGCATGACCCGCTTCCGCTTTCCCGGCAGCCCGACGCGCGATCCCGACGGCTTCATCGTCTGCGCCGGCCACGCGGTCCTGCCGAACGAGCTGGGTGAGTTCATCGGAGCAGCGGAGAGCGTCGCTTAGAGCACTGTGCGTTGAGGCTGGCTGTTAGCTCCCCTTGATGGGTGTGTTGCAAAAC
>DATEDK010000254.1:0-2552 GCA_035281685.1 Kiloniellales bacterium
TGGCGTGCCAGGAGGCGAGGCCGGCGTTCGGCATAGCGGTCGGGCTGCCACCAGCGCATCGGAGCCTCAGTTGAAGGGCGGGGGCGAAGCTGCTACACAGCCGCCGCCGTGGCAACCGGGGCCTCGCGGCTCTTGGCAACCGTGGCTTCCATTTCTTCCAACAGGGTTTTCAGGACCGATGAAGGTCAACGCCAATCAATTGCGCCAGGGCCAGGTGGTCGACATCGACGGCAAGCTCTACGCCATCATCAAGGCCGACAACATCCAGCCCGGCAAGGGCACGCCGGTCATGCAGCTCGAGATGCGCCGCCTCAGCGACGGCGTGAAGACGGTCGAGCGCTACCGCACCACCGAGCAGGTCGAGCGCGCCTTCATCGACGAGCACGAGTTCCAGTACCTCTACAAGGACGGCGACGCCTACACCTTCATGGACGTCGCCACCTACGAGCAGATCAACGTGCCGGAAGAGATCATCGGCGACCCCGCGGTCTTCCTGCAGGAAGGCATGCACGTCACCATCCGCCTGCACGAGGGCACGCCGGTCTCGCTCGAGATGCCGAACAAGGTGACCCTCGAGGTGACCGAGACCGACGCCGTGGTGAAGGGGCAGACCGCTGCCTCCTCCTACAAGCGCGCGGTGCTGGAGAACGGCGTGAAGACCATGGTGCCGCCGCACATCGGCGTCGGCACGCGCATCGTGGTGAACACCGCCGACGCCAGCTACATCGAGCGCGCGAAGGACTAGCAGAGGACAGAAGACAGAGGACAGTGGGTCATCTGTCATCTGTCCTCTGTCTTCTGAGCAGCACGCCTGGCCGCTCGCCGGTGACCTGGCCGTCCTGCCAGACGGTCGTACCGTTGACGATGGTCCGCGCGATGCCGGCCGACGGCAGCGTCGGCTCTTCGAAGGTGGCGCGGTCCTCGACGGTCTGCGGGTCGAAGAGCACGAGGTCGGCCGCGGCACCCTCCGCCAGGCGCCCGCGATCCTTGAAGCCGAAATTGGCGGCCGGCAGCGAGGTCATGCGCCGCAGCGCCTCCTCGAGCGTGAAGAGCTTCTCTTCGCGCGCGTAGTGGCCGAGCACGCGCGGAAAGGCGCCCCAGAGCCGCGGGTGCGGATGGGCGTCATGCGGCAGGCCGTCGGAGCCGATCATCGTCTCCGGGTAGGCGAGGATGCGGCGCACGTCGCCCTCGTCCATCGAGAAGTAGACCGCACCCGCCGGCTGCAGCCGCTCGGCCGCCACGCGCTGGTCGACGCCCCACTCCCTGGCGATCTCGTCGAGATAGCGTCCCGCCATCTTCGGCTGCGCCTTCGACCAGGTGATCAGCACGCGGGTCGATTCGAAGGCATAGTCGGCCTTCAGCACGGTCGAGCCCGCCGGATAGGGATAGGCGTCGAGCGCCAGCGGCTGCTTCCCGCGCGCCTCGGCGAACTTCGCCAGCGTCTCGGTCGAGCGGCCGAAGTTCTGCGGGCCCGACAGCTTGAAGTGCGAGATCACCACCGGGACGTCGGCACTGCGCCCGATGGCGAAGGCCTCGTCCATCGACTGGATCACGTGGTCGCCTTCGTTGCGCATGTGCGTGGTGTGGATGCCGCCGGCAGCCTTGAGCACGGCGGTCAGCGCCATCACCTCCTCGGTCGGTGCCGCGCGCGAGGGCGCGTACTCGAGGCCGGCGGAAAAGCCGATCGCGCCGGCGCCCAGCGAGCGTACCAGGTGCTCCTGCATGGTCCAGATTTCCTTGCGCGTTGCCGGCCGGTCCACCGAATCCATGGCGCCGACGCGCAGGGTCGAGTGTCCGATCAGCGCCGCGACATTCACCGCCGCACCGCGGCGGTGCAGCGCCTCGACGTAGTCGACGAAGCGCGGAAAGGCGTAGTCGCGCGGCTCGCCCAGGAGATCGAGCGGCGGCGGCACCTGGCCCACCGCAGCCAAGGGCGCGAGAGAAATGCCGCAGTTGCCGACCACCACCGAGGTGACGCCCTGGCTCACCTTGCAGGCCATGTCGGTCGCCAGCACGGCGCGGTCGTCATGGGTGTGCACGTCGATGAAGCCGGGCGCCAGGCCCAGGCCGTCGGCGGAGATCTCCTCCGCCGCCGACCAGCCGGCGAGGTCTCCGGTGGCCGCGATGCGGCCGCCCTCGATCGCAAGATCGCCGGGCACCGGCGCGCCGCCCAGCCCGTCATAGAGCTGGGCGCCCCGGATCAGGGTGTCGGCACGGGGCATGGCGCAACCTCTCCTCGTCTGCGCGAAGCGCCACGCTAGCCCGCCCTGGCGGACTTTGGCGAGAGCAGCGCCTCCTGCGTCGCCCACCAGACGGCAAGCCGCCCCTCGCGGCCGCGCACCGCCGCCGGCCCGCGGCGCGTCAGGCCCCCAAGAAGGTCCTCGCGCCCGGCCAGGCGCACGGCGTCGATCAGCGCGTCGGAGGCGGCGAGCGCCCAGTTCTCGGTCTTCGCCAAGCCTTCCAGCCGCGCGGCGACGTTGACCGTGTCGCCGGCGGCAGCGAGCTGCGCCTGCGCCGCGCCGCCGACGCGGGCGATCGCGACCGGCCCGTAG
>DATEDK010000255.1:0-2999 GCA_035281685.1 Kiloniellales bacterium
GTTCTGGGACTGCGAGAAGTTTCCCGGCGAGCGTACGCTGCGCGGCGGCTTCTACGGCTCCGGCCCCTGGGAGGAAGCGCTGCTCGCCGACGGCGTGCCGGTCGACCAGCTCTATCCCATGGACATCGATCGCGTGTTCAAGAGCCTCGACCGTCTGAAGCCCTGCGTCACCAAGTGGTGGAAGGAAGGTTCGGAAGGCCAGCAGCTCCTGGCCGACGGCATCGCCGATCTGGCGCACGTCTTCAATGCGCGGGCCACCAACCTGATCCGCGGCGGTGCACCGGTGGCGATCGAGTGGAACCAGGCGAAGCTGCAGATCGACTTCTGGGTCATCCCCAAGGGCTCGAAGAACGTCGAGGCGGCGCAGAAGTTCATCGAGTTCGCCACGCGCGCCGAGAACCAGGCCAAGTGGGCCGAGCTCTTCCCCTACGGCCCCAGCAACCAGAACGCCTTCCAGCACATCGCGCCGGAGACCGCAGCGGTTCTGCCGACCGCGCCCGAGAACTGGGCCAAGGTGATCGTGCGCAACGACGACTGGTACGCGGAGAAGGACGCCAGCGGAAAGAGCAATCTCGAGAAGCTGATCGAGCGCTGGAACGAGTGGAGCGTCGAATAGGGCTCCGTCCGGCCGCCGCCCCATGACGACGGTTGCGGCTGCGATGGTGAGGACGCGCCGGCTGCCGGCTGCGGGACCCCTGCTCCTCCTGGCACCGGCGCTCCTCTTCCTCACGCTCGCCTATCTCTACCCGCTCGGCTGGCTCGCGCAGATCAGCGTCGACGGGACCTCGCTGTCGCTGGAGCACTATCGCAAATTCTTCGGCACGCCCAGCTATCTGCGCGTCACCTGGCATACGCTGCAGGTGAGCGCGGCGGTGACGCTGGTCACCCTGCTCCTGGCCTATCCCACCGCCTACCTCATCGCGCAGAGCCGGGGCCGCAAAGCGCGGCTGATGCTGCTCCTGGTGCTGGTGCCCTACCTCACCTCGTTCCTGGTGCGCAGCTACGCCTGGATCGTGCTCCTGAACCGGCAAGGGCTGGTGAACCAGGCGCTGATCGACCTCGGCCTGATCGAGCGGCCGCTCGATCTGCTCTACAACGGCTTCTCCGTGCACGTCGGCATGGTGCACGTGATGCTGCCGCTGATGGCGCTGCCGCTCTACAGCGTGATGCGGCGCATCGATCCCCGCCTCGTGCGCGCCGCCGCTACCCTGGGCGCGCCGCCCCTGCGCGCGCACTTTCGCGTCTTTCTGCCGGCGAGCCTGCCGGGCGTGGCCAGCGGCTGCCTCCTGGTCTTCCTGCTCTGCCTCGGTTTTTTCATCACGCCGGCGCTGCTGGGCGGGCTCAAGGACACCATGCTTGCAGCCTTCATCGAGGCGCGCATGTCGCAGTTGCTCGACTGGGGCGGCGCCAGCGCCGCTGCCTTCGTGCTGCTGGGCGTGACGCTCCTTGGCTTCTTCCTGGCCGGCCGCTTCTTCGGCTTCGGCGCGATCCTCATGCCGGGACTGGCCGAGAACCGCGGCGAGGCGCCTCGTCTCAGCTGGCTGCGCGCCTTGCGCCGGCTGCCGCCCTTCTCCTGGGCCGCAAAACTGACGGCGCGCTTGCGGGCACGGCGCTGGCGGCGCGGTTCGGCCCACCTCTGGACCAGGTCGCTCGGGCGTTGGACCCTGCGCCTCTTCGTCGGGCTCGTGATGCTCTATCTCGCGGCACCGATCGCCATCGTCGTGCTGGTGTCCTTCAACGAAGCGACGCATCTCAGCTTCCCGCCCGAGGCGTTGTCGCTGCGCTGGTACCGGCGCTATCTCGAGGATCCGCAGTGGCTGGAGGCGACCTGGCTCAGCCTCGAGGTGGCGGCGTTGACCGCCGCGTTCGCCACGGCAATCGGCACGCTCGCCGCCTACGCGCTCTCGCGCCACCGCCTGCCCGGCCGCAGCGCGCTCCTCGCGCTGCTGCTCTCGCCCTTGGTCGTACCGGCCATCGTGCTGGCGGTCGCGATGTACGGCCAGCAGACGCGCTGGGGCCTGATCGGCACGACCGGCGGCCTGGTGATGGCGCACTCTGTGGCCGCGGTCTCCTACGTCGTGATCATCGCTTCGGCTGCCTTCGCCACGCTCGACCGACGGCTGGAGCAGGCCGCTGCCAGCCTGGGCGCCACGCCCTGGCGCGGCTTCCTGCGGGTCGTGCTGCCGCTGGTGAAGCCCGGCATCGCCAGTGCCGCGATCTTCGCCTTCATCCATTCCTTCGACGAGGTCGTGATCACGCTCTTCGTCGCGGGCGTGCAGCGCCGCACGCTGCCGCTGAAGATGTGGGAGTTCATCCATCACGAGCTCGACCCGACGATCGCCGCGGTCTCCAGCCTGCTGATCCTGCTGGCGCTGCTGCCGCTCCTGGTCGGACGCGGCCGGGCGGCCATGTGATGGGACTGGCCTTTCCGCTCGAGGAATACCGCGCGCGCCAGGCGGCCGCGCGCCGCGCGCTGGCCGAGGCCGGGCTCGACGCCATCCTGCTGTTCGCTCAGCCGAGCAAGTACTGGCTCAGCGGCTACGACTCCTTCGGCTTCGTGCTCTTCGAGTGCCTGCTGTTCGGCGCCGACGGCAGGCTTGTGCTGCTGACCCGGCCGACCGATCTGCCGGCCGCGCGCCTCACCTCCTGCATCGAGGACGTGCGCCTCTGGCGCGACGGCGCGGCCGATCACCCGGCTGAGCTGCTGGCCGGGCTGATCCGTGAGCTCGGCTGGCAGGGCGCGCGCCTGGGCGTCGAGTACGACACCTGGGGCCTGACCGGCGCCAATGCGAAGGCGCTCGATGCTGCCTGCGGCGAGCTCTGCCGGCTGGAGGACGCCTCGCGGCTGATCGCCAGGCTCCGACTGGTGAAGAGCCCGGCGGAGCTCGCCTATGTGCGCCGCGCCGCCGCCCTTGCCGACGCGGCGCTCGAAGCTGCGGCAGCACTCGCCCGACCCGGCGCGCGCGAGAGCGAGATCCTCGCTGCCGCGCAAGGATGCG
>DATEDK010000256.1:0-6945 GCA_035281685.1 Kiloniellales bacterium
GTGACCAGGACCTGCTGCAGCTCGGCCATCGACGCCTTGGAGATCTCGCCCAGGAACTCGACCTCGGAGCCGTTGCCCAGCACCGTGACCCGCCAGGGCCCCGGCGCGTAGCGCGGCGGCGCGAGCTCGCCCGATGGCGCGGCCGTCGCCAGGTGGCGGCCGGACGACGGCTGCTGGCAGGCGGCCAGCATGAGGGCCAGCAGCAGCGAGAGCAGACGCAGGAAGGGCGCGTTGGTCGGCATCGTGTTGTCCGGAGGGTGAAAGTCTCCCCACCCCTGCACTGCGGTCAAGGCGTTGGGACCGCAGAGGTTCCGTAAGTCCGCGAATCTTCGCCGGGGTCGATCGGCGGCCGCCTAGGGAGCCATCGCGGCGCGCCGCCGCTGCTGCCAGATCGCGAGCGCGCCGCTAGCGAGGATGATGGCGGCGCCGAGGAAGACTTCGTTGCGCGGCCAGTCGCCCCAGACCAGCCAGCCGAGGAGGAAGGCCCAGACCAGCGAGGAGTACTGGAAGGGCGCCAGCACCGAGGCGGGGGCGTTGCGCAGCCCTTCGAACATGCAGAACTGCGCGATGCCGCCGACCACGCCGACCCCGACCAGCAGCAGGAGCTCGCGCTGGGTCGGGGTCTGCCACTCGGCGGCGAGCACGAAGCCGCAAACCACGACGAAGAAGAGATTCGAGTACAGCATCTGCACCAGCGTCGGCTCGCTCAGGGCCAGCCGCCGCACCAGGATCGTCGCCCAGGCCCAGAGCACGGCGGCAGAGAAGGCAAGCCCGGTGGCCAGCGAGAGCGTGAAGCTGGCAACGCCGCTGGCGACGATCACGCCGCCGAAACCCAGCACCACGGGGATCCAGCGCCCCTGGTTGATCCGCTCGCCGAGCAGCGGGATGGCGAGCAGGGTCACCAGCACGGGCGTCGCGAAGTAGAGCGTCGTCAGCTCGGCCAGCTGCAGGGTGCGTGCGGCGTTGTAGTAGCAGAGCCAGGCACCGAGGATGAGGAAGCCGCGCAGGATCAGCTCGCCCTTGGCCGGCGTCGCGACGCAGCGCCGGACCAGCTCGCCGCGCCCCATCGCCGCGGTGCCGAGGCAGATGATCAGGCTGCGGAAGAACATGATCTGCCAGACCGAGATGGTCTCGGTCAGCAGCTTGATCAGCGTGTCGTGCAGGGTGAAGAGCGCATAGGCCAGCGTCGTGAATGCGATGCCGGCCATGACATTGCGCTCGCCCGCGGCGCTGGGGAGGGCGAGGCTCACGCGGGGTACCGGGAAGGATGCATGGCGGGTCGTGACACTACAGGAGCGACCTCACTGCAGCGCTCCGCGTTTCCTGCATGCGGCCTCGTCAGAATCTCGTCACCCCGGACGCAGCGCAGCGCGCAGCGGTGCGCTGCTGATCCGGGGCCGCGGTCCCGAACAAGGTCCCGGATCTGCGCAGCAGCACTCCGTGCTGCAGCGCGTCCGGGATGACGAGGACTTGAGCGGGGGTGACGAGGAGGGGCTCTAATCCGGCAGCACCAGGTCCACCACCAGCGCGCGGTGGTCGGAGCCCGCGCCGCTGGTGGTGCTGCGGCCGGCCACCGCGAACTCGGTGCTGACCAGCACCTGGTCGATCGGGATGCCGGCCCAGCCCGGCAGGCTGGTGGGCCAGGTGCCGAGCCAGCCGCCGGCGCGCCGCAAGTTGCCGTAATGCAGCAGGTCGCGCAGGCGCTCGCACCAGGGCGTGGCGTTGAGGTCGCCCAGCAGGATCACCGGCCCCTCGATGCCGGCGAGTGTGGCGCGCGCCTGACTGAACCAGAGTGCATTGACGCGGTCCCAGCGATCACCGATCGGCGGATAGGGGTGTCCGCCGAGAATGGTGAGCCTGCGCCCGCCGAGCTCGCTCTCGACCACCCAGAGACTCGCGTACTTCTCGGTGGTGATCCGCTGCATCGCGCCCAGCGGCAGACGACCGAAGAACTGGTCGGTCAGCCCGGAGCGCCGGTTCGGATAGCGCGCCGCCAGCCGCTCGATGAGCGGCGCGTGGCGATCGGCCACCTCGGTCAAGAAGAGGAGATCGGGGTCCGCCGCGGCGATCTCCTGTTCGAGCGTGTCGAGATCGCCGTTGGTCCAGGCCAGGTTGAAGGTCATCACGCGCAGCTTCGTGCCCGGCGCGTCGGCGGCCGCGGTCGGGGCGAGCTGCGTCCAGGCGACCGCGACCGGCGCGCCCGCCAGCCCGACGGCGAGGAAGAGAGCCGCCGCGCTGGCCCAGCAGCGCCTGAAGAGCGCGAGGACCAGCAATGGCAGGGCCAGCACCAGGAGGTGCCAGCGCAGGTGCTGGAAGAGATCCGGGCGCCAGCCGAGACCGAGGCTCGGCAGCAGGGCGGCCAACAGCAGCGCGGCTGCCGCCAGTGCCAGCAGGGCAGTCAGGAACCTACGCAGGCAGGATCTCCGGCAGGGCTCTAAGCGCCGCAGCAGAGCCCCGCATTGCGGCGGAGCTTAGCCGAAAGCCTGAATTCCCGTCTGCGCGCGGCCGAGTATCAGGGCGTGGACGTCGTGCGTGCCCTCGTAGGTGTTGACCGCCTCGAGGTTCATGACGTGACGGATGACGTGGAACTCGTCGGACACGCCGTTGCCGCCGTGCATGTCGCGCGCCTGGCGCGCGATGTCGAGCGCCTTGCCGCAGGCATTGCGCTTGATCAGGCTGATCGCCTCCGGCAGCTCCTTGCCCTCGTCCATCAGGCGGCCGACGCGGAGCGCCGCGTGCAGCCCCAGCGTGATCTCCGTCTGCATGTCGGCCAGTTTCTTCTGGATCAGCTGCGTGGCCGCCAGCGGCCGGCCGAACATCTTGCGGTCGAGGGTGTACTGCCGCGCGGCGTGCCAGCAGAACTCGGCCGCACCCATGGCGCCCCAGGCGATGCCGTAGCGCGCGCGGTTGAGGCAGCCGAAGGGGCCCTTGAGGCCGCTGACGTTCGGCAGGAGCGCGTCCTCGCCGACCTCGACGTTGTCGAGCACGATCTCGCCGGTGACCGAGGCGCGCAGCGAGAACTTGCCCTCGATCTTCGGCGTCGTGAGGCCCTTGGCGCCGCGCTCGACGACGAAGCCGCGGATCGCGCCATCGGGGTCGGCCTTGGCCCAGACCACGCAAAGGTCGGCGATCGGCGAGTTGGTGATCCACATCTTGGAGCCCTTGAGGCGCCAGCCGCCGTCGATCTTCTTCGCCGTGGTGCGCATCGAGCCGGGATCGGAGCCGGCATCGGGCTCGGTCAGGCCGAAGCAGCCGACGATCTCGCCCTTGGCCAGGCGCGGCAGCCACTTCCGCCGCTGCTCCTCGGTGCCGTAGGCGTAGATCGGGTGCATGACCAGCGAGGACTGCACCGACATGGCCGAGCGGTAGCCCGAGTCCACCCGCTCCACCTCGCGCGCCGCCAGGCCGTAGCAGACGTAGCTGACGCCGGCGCCGCCGT
This sequence comes from Kiloniellales bacterium, assembly GCA_035281685.1. Lineage (GTDB taxonomy): Bacteria > Pseudomonadota > Alphaproteobacteria > Kiloniellales > JACOMY01 > DATEDK01. Next base: position 3,440 of record DATEDK010000256.1, read on the forward strand.
AGGTCTCCGGAATCGTCGGGCCCAGCAGGCCGAGCGCACCCATCTCGTTCATGATCTCGCGGTCGAAGCGCTCGTGCCGGTTCGCTTCCAGGATGCGCGGCATGAGCTGGCCCTGGCAGTAGTCGCGCGCGGCATCGCGCACCATGCGCTCGTCCTCGCTCAGCACCTCCTCGAGGAGAAGCGGGTCCTCCCACTGGAACTGGGCGCGCTGCGGGACCGGATGCTTGCGGGCGGGTTCGGCGGGGCTCATGGCGGATCCTCTTGGACTTTCCGCGCTGGTCCTATCATAGCGGCAGTCAAAAGCCTCCTGCCATCTTGGCTCGCGCGCGGGAGCTCGAATGACTAGTCTACTCCGTTCGGAGGGGATTGGCCTATGCGACCCTCGGTTGGGTCGCCGACCAAAGGGGGAGATGAGTCATGGGTGCGAAGATCGCTTGCCGGCTCAGGTCGTTCGTTGCCGCCACGGTGCTCGTGGCGACGCTGCCGTCGGCCTCTGCGCTGGCGGAGGGCGTCTTGCTCGGCTCGCGCACGGTGCGGGACGGCACCGACCACGACGTCATCAGCGTCGCGGACGGCAAGCAGTACAACCAGGTACAGCTCTGCGTCGCCAACCGCAGCGTCACCTTCTACGACGTCGACATCCACTTCGGGAACGGCGGCGTGCAGGACGTCAGCATGAAGGTCGTGCTCGATCCGGGCCAGTGCACGCGCTGGGTCGACCTCGCCGGCGACGGCGCGCGCCACATCAACCGCATCGATCTCTGGTACTCGACGCTGGTGAACACCGGCAACCAGGGCGTGGTCTCGGCCTACGGCCGTTAGACGCTAGGCCGGATCGGTCGCGAAGTCGGCCGGGCTGGTGATCTCGAGGATCTCGCAGTCGCCCGAGCAGCGCAGGAGCTCGTGCGCGATGCCGGGCGGCTGCAGCACGGCGTCGCCGGGGCGGAAGGTGAACTCGCCCTTCCCCTCGTACCAGAAGCTGACCTCGCCACGCAGGACATAGAACATCTGGAAGGCGAGGCCGTGGCGGTGCCGGCCGGTGCCGTCGCGGCAGGCCTCCCTGGCGCGGATGACGTGCGCATGGAACTGCCCGCCGGTGGCGGCGGCGATACCGAGGTCGCGGTAGGCGAAGAAGCTGCGCAGGCCCTTCGGATCGAAGACTGCGTCCTCGGCGCGGCTGATGGTGAAGCGCTGCGGTGTGGCGGGGCTTTGGTCGTCCGGCATGGCCAGTCTCCAGTCGCGATCCCGGGACCATCCTAGACCCGGCGGCAGGCCGCTGTCTCAGCGTTCGGCGGCGAGGGCTCTCAGCGCGCGGTTGCGCAACCTGTGCTGCTTGGCCCGGTTGCCGCAGACGCTCATCTCGCACCAGCGCCGGCGGCGGTTCTTGGTCCTGTCGAAGAAGAGCCAGCCACAGTCCTTGCCGCCGCAGCGCTTCACCCGCCCGAGGTCGCTCTCCAGCAGCAGGCTGAGCGCGGACTGCGCGATCGGCCCGAGCAGGGCATGGGCGAGGTCGTCCTCCCGGTCCCACGCCAGGCGGTAGGCGGCGGCATCGATGTCGAGCCGGGCGGTCGCCACTGTTCGGGCGTGGAGCGAGAGCAGGTGGCCGAGCGCCTCGGGGCCGGGTTTCGCGCCGGTCGCGAGCGCGTCGGCCGCCGCGTGGATCGCGTCGCGCAGCGCGATCGCGTCGCGCAGCAGCGCCGCAGCCTCCGCCGGTTGCAGCCGCTTTGCGGCCTGCGCGCGTTCCGCCGCGGAGAGCAGCTTCGCGCGCTCGGCCCAGGCCAGCAGATCGGCGGGCCACTGCAGGTGCTCGCGCTCCTTGGATCCGCCACGTCCGGAAGCGCTGTTGCAGAAGTCGAGCGCGAGCACGCCGGCGATCTGCGGCAGGCGGCCGGCACGCGATCCCGGACGCTGCGCGGCGGGGGAAGACGGCTGCACCTAACCATCTAAGTCCGTTTTGCCCGTCTTGACAATCCACCGGACCGGCCGAAGCATGGGCCGATGATGTTCGGCGCGACCGCTCAGCCGATTGCCAGAGCGCGGAGCGCGTTCGTCGCGCTGCTCCTGGTGCTCCTGCCGGGCGCCGCCGAGGCCAAGGAGCCGAGCATCCCCTGGCAGATTTGCCGCACGCTTCTCGCGGCATTCGAGCTGGCGCCGGTCGACCTCGTGAGCGAGAGCCGCATCCGCTCGCCCTCGGAGCGCTCGGGCGTGCGCTTCGACTGGTTCCGGCGCGAGACCTCGGGCACGAACACGGCGCACTTCCTCATCTGCTATTTCCTGCCGCTCGAGCAGACCAACGGCCGCTGGCAGCTCTTCGCTCTCGACAACGACCAGTACGGCCACTTCGAGCGCTACGACATCCAGCAGCTCTACAAGCTGATCCACATGCGGCTCAGGAGCAGCGACGTCACGCCGGAAACCAGCGATCCCGCGACGATCGTCTGGCTGCACGCGGCCCAGCAGGCGATCAACGCACTGTCGCTGGGTGCGCTCTACGGCCTGATCGCGATCGGCTTCACGCTGGCCTATGCCGCATCGGGCGTGATGAACCTGGCACTCGGCACCTTCTTCGCCTTCGGCGCCTTCCAGGCCTTCTTCGCCTATCTCCTGGGCGAGGCCTGGTTCGGCCAGGGCTGGCTCGCCGTCGTGGCGGTCGGTCTGCTGCTGTCCGCGATCATGGGGGCCGCGGCCGGCGTCGCCTCCTGGCAGACCGCCTTTGCCCCGCTGACGCGCCGCGTGCCGATGGCGCAGCGCGGGCAGGCCGCACTCGTCGTCGCCACCGGCCTGCTGATCTTCGGTCAGGAGGCGATGCGCCTGGGGCAGGGGCCGAAGACCCGCTGGCTCCCTTACCACGATAACTCCCTCACGCTGACTCAGGTGCCGGGCTACGAGCTGGTGGTGAGCCGCGGCCACCTCATCGTCTTCCTCTGCACCCTGGCGCTGGCGGGCGCGCTCGCCTGGTACCTGAGGCGCACGCGCGCCGGCCTGTCGCTGCGCGCGGTGGCCGATGATCCCAAAGCGGCGGCCCTGCTCGGCGTCTCTGTCGTGCGCACCACGGCCGGCGCCTTCCTCTTGTCCGGCGCACTTGCCGGCGTCGCCGGCGGCTTCGCCTTCCTGCACTACGGCGCGGTCAATTTCCACATCGGGCTGATCACCGGTTTCAAGGCGCTGACCGCTACGCTCCTGGGCGGCATCGGCTCGGTCGGCGGCGCGCTCATCGCCGGCTTCCTCGTCGCCTTCGTCGAGGCGATCGCCATCAGCCTGGGCCAGTCGGTCTGGAAGGACGTCTGGGTCTTCGCGCTTATGGTCGGCGTGCTGGTCTTCCGGCCGAACGGCCTCTTCGGGCGCGAGCGGGAAACCCCGCGATGAATGTCAGGGGACAACAGCAATTGACCCTTGCCGCTTTCCCAAGCCTTGGCTTAGGGTCCCCATTAGAACAAGACGACATCGCGGCGAGGCCGGAGGGTGCCTTGCCGGACAGGGGTCGTCACAGAAAGGGCGGGGATGGC
>DATEDK010000257.1:0-7432 GCA_035281685.1 Kiloniellales bacterium
CGAGGAAAGGACGAGGCGGAGTTGCGGTTCCTGCTTCCCGGTCAGCCGGCGGTGACGCACGCGCGCATCGCGCTAGTGCGGGCCGTCGCCTTCGTCGTTGCCTCCGGTCTCGAAGTCTTCGGGGTCGAGCCTGTGCAGGAGATGCGTTAGCGGGCGCCGGCCGGCCCTGTGCCGGCGGCAGCCGGGGGAGAAGCGGTGATGGCGAACCAGATCAGGCCAGAGGACATCCGGCGGATCGCCGCGCAGAAAGAGCGCGAGGTCTTCGGCGAGGACGGCACGCGCCACTTCGTCGACCCGCGCATGGATTTCTCGCCGCAGGCGCCGCTCGCACCGTCGGCGGCGCTGCCGCCGCTGGTGGCCGAGCCGCGCTCGCGCGGACCCTACGATCGGGCCGCGCTGCGCAATTCTCCGGACGACCGGGGGGCGCTCAGGAGCTCGCCGCCGCCGCTGGAGCTGAGCGTGGAGGCGGAGGACGACGACGATCTCGGCCTGCCGCCGACCTACTCGGCGACCGACTACGGCCGGGCGGAGGAGTACGAAGAGGTGGAGCGGCCGCGCCGCAGGCGCCTGTTGCCGATGACCGTCGCGTTCCTGGCGCTGCTCGGCTTCGCCGGCGTGGTCTGGTACGCCTACGACTGGGGCAGCACCGGGAAGGTCGGCGGCACGGTGCCGATCATCCAGGCGAGTGCGGGCGAGGAGAAGGTCAAGCCGACCAACGAAGCCGGCATGGACGTGCCCAATCAGGAAAGCACCGTGCTGAACCCGCAGGCCGAGGCGCCGAAGGAAGAGGTGCTGATGCCGCCGCCGGAAGAGCCGGTGGTGCGGATCGAGCCGAAGCCCGAGCCGGAAGACGAGGCGGTGCTGATCCTGACCCCGGCCGCGCCTCCCGCACCGCCCGCGCCCTCGGCCGAGGGTAGCGAGCAGCCCGCCGGCAGCGACACCATCGCCGACATCATCGCCGCGCAGACGGCGAAGGACGCTGCCGCCGCGGCAGCAACGCCTCCCGCAGCTCCTGCGCCAGCTGGCCCTGCTCCAGCGGTCGCGGCCGCACCGGCGGCGCCGCAGCCGCTCACGGTCACGCCCGCTGTCCCCGCAGATGCAGGCGCTTCGGAGACGGCGGAGCCGCCCGCCGTCACGCCGGCTGCCGCGCCTGCCGTCCCGCTGCCGGCGCCGAGCGCCGCCTCGCAACCCGTGATCGCCGCCGGCGCGTTTCTGATCCAGCTCGCCTCCCTGACCTCGGTCGACGCCGCCGAGCAGACCTGGGCGCGGCTGCAGAAGCAGCACGCCGCCCTGCTGGGCGACATGGCGGTCAACATCCAGAAGGCCGAGATCGACGGGAAGGGGACCTACTTCCGCGTCCAGGCCGGCCCGCTGCCGAACCGGGCCACCGCCGACGACATGTGCGCGCAGCTGAAGGCGGCGCAGCAGGACTGCATCGTCGTCAAGAAGTAGGCGCGCTGGTCGGGGCAGATGCCGAAGGCGGTCATCTTCGGCGGCATCGCCGGCGCGCGGCTGAGCGACGCCGAGCGGCGCTTCTATCGAGCGGTCGATCCGGTCGGCTTCATCCTCTTCGCGCGCAACGTCGAGACGCCGGGTCAGGTGCAGGCGCTGACCGCGTCGCTGACCGACCTCATGGGTCGCGAGCTGCCCATCCTGCTCGATCAGGAGGGCGGGCGCGTGCAGCGCTTGCGGCCGCCGCACTGGCGCGCCGCACCGCCGGCCCGCGTCTTCGGCCGACTGGCCGAGCGCGATCTCGCCGGCGCGCGCCGCGCCGTCTATTTGAACCATCGCCTGCTGGCGGCGGAACAGGCGGCGCTCGGCATCACCGTCGACTGCGCCCCGGTCCTGGATCTCGGCCACGCGGGCGCCCACGCCGTGATCGGCGATCGCGCCTTCGGCAGCGATGCCATCCTGGTGGCCGACCTGGGACGCGCCGCGATGGAGGGCCTGCACGACGGCGGCGTGCAGGCGGTCGTGAAGCACGCGCCTGGCCACGGCCGGGCCCTCGTCGACAGCCACCACGCACTGCCGGTCTGCGACACCGACTTCGACACCCTGGCGGCGACCGACTTCCTGCCGTTCCGCTTGTTGCGCGACGCCCCCTGGATGATGACCGCGCACGTGGTCTACAGCGCACTCGACCGCGAGAACGCCGCCACCACCTCACGGCGGGTGCTGCAGGAGGTGATCCGCGGCCACATGGGCTTCGACGGGCTGATCGTCTCCGACGACCTGTCGATGAAGGCGCTCTCCGGCACGCTGGCTGCGCGGGCCGAGCGATCGCTGCGCGCCGGCTGCGACCTGCTGTTGCACTGCAATGCCGGCGTCGACGAGATGGCCGAGGTCGCCCATGCCACGGCAGAGCTCACGCCCGACGCGGCGCGACGCCTTGCCGCCGCTGCCCGCCGGCCCAACCGACGGCCCGAGCCGCCGGAGCAGCTCCTGGCGGCGCTTGACGGGCTCCTCGCGACGGCCTAAGGGCGCGGTCCCGTTGCTCCCCGCTATTGTTGCTCCGCGACGCACGCGGGAGCTAAGGTCGTTGCTCCATTCCAGCGAGTCGATTGCCCCCGTGAGTCCTCCCGCCGACAGCGAATCGCCGCGCGCCTTCGAGGAAGACGGGCCACAGCCCAGCGAGGCCGAAGCCTTCCAACTGGCCCTGGAGGGCTACGAGGGCCCGATCGACGTCCTGCTCCAGCTGGCGCGCGAGCAGAAGGTCGACATCACCCGCATCTCCATCCTGGCGCTGGCCGACCAGTACCTGGCCTTCATCCAGAACCTGAAGCGCCTGCGCCTGGAGATCGCCGCGGACTATCTGGTGATGGCGGCGTGGCTGGCCTACCTGAAGTCGCGCCTGCTGATCCCGGAGCCCGAGACCGTGGACGGCGAGCCGACCGGCGCCGAGATGGCGGCCGCGCTTGCCTTCCAGCTGCAGCGACTGCAGGCCATGCGCGACGCCGGCCAGAAGCTGATGGAGCGCCCGCGCCTCGGCCTCGACGTCTTCGCGCGCGGCCAGCCGCAGGCGATCCAGGTGATCTCCACCACGGTTTATGCGCTGACGCTCTACGACCTGCTCAAGGCCTACGGCGAGATCAGGGGCCGGCAGAACCAGCCGCTCCTGCAGATCCCGCCGACCGACCTCTACAGCGTCGAGGACGCGATCGAGCGGCTGCTGCGCATGCTGGGCGAGCTGCCGGGCTGGCGCAGCCTCACCGCCTTTCTGCCGCACGACCTCGGCGTCGGCGGCCTGCGCTGGCGCTCGGCGCTCGCCTCCACCTTCGCCGCCAGCCTGGAGATGGTGAAGCAGGGCAAGGCCCGGGTGCGCCAGGACGGCAATTTCGGACCGATCTACCTGCAGGGCGTGCGCGAGGGTTCATGAGCGACCGGTTCCAGCAGCTCCGTCAGCTCGAGGCCCTGCTGTTCGCCGCGGCTGAGCCGCAGTCGCCGAAGGTGCTGGCCAGGGCGATCGGCTTGGAGAACGGCATCGAGGCGCTGCTTGAGGAGCTCGCCGGCCACTACGCCAATCGCGGCGTGCGGCTGGTGCAGTCCGGCGATGCCTATGCCTTCCGCACCGCCGCCGATCTGGCGCACCTCTTCACGCGCGAAGAGCGCCAGCAGCGCCGGCTGTCGCGCGCCGCCGTCGAAACCCTGGCGGTGGTGGCCTATCACCAGCCGGTGACCCGCGCCGAGATCGAGGAGATCCGCGGCGTCGCGCTCTCCAAGGGGACGCTCGACGTCCTCTTGGAAGCGGGCTGGATCAAGCCAGGCCAGCGGCGCGAGACGCCGGGCCGCCCGGTCACCTGGGTTACCACGCCAGCCTTCCTGGATCATTTCGGCCTCGCCGGACTCGGCAGTCTGCCGGGTATCGAGGAACTGAAGGCGGCAGGCCTGCTCGACACGCGGCCGGCGATCACCGCGCTCTCCGAGCGCGGTCTCCTGGCGCCGGCGGTAGAGATCTCCGGCGACGGCGGCGAGGACGAGCTGGTCGAGGAGGATCCCCTCGACGACGACTTCGGCGAGGATCTGGTGCCCGAGGTGGGCGAGACAGCACCGGAAGCCGCCACCGACCCTGATGAGGAGGCGCCGGACGCCAACGGTTCGGCGGCGGCCAACCGCTGAGCCAAGTGCTGCACGCCGCAACTCCGGCTGCGGAGGCTGACCCGCCCGCGCTGGGTTTCGAGGAGATCAGCCACAGCTACGGCTCGCTTGCGGCCGTGGCCGCGTTCAGCCTGGGCGTGGCAGCGGGGGAGCTGGTCTGCCTCATCGGCCCCTCGGGCTGCGGCAAGACGACGGTGCTGCGCCTGGCGGCCGGACTGGAGCCGCTGCAGCGGGGACGCATCGCCATCGGCGGACAGATCGTCGCAGGCGCCGGCACGGCGCTGCCGCCGGAGGCGCGCGGCGTCGGGCTGCTGTTCCAGGATTTCGCGCTCTTTCCGCACCTTTCGGTCAGTGACAACGTCGGCTTCGGCCTGCGACGGCTGACGGGCCGGGAGCGCCGCCGCCGCGTCGCCGAGACGCTGGAGCAGGTGCAGCTCTCCGACTACGCCGGCGCCTATCCGCACATGCTTTCGGGCGGTCAGCAGCAGCGCGTGGCGCTGGCCCGGGCGCTGGCGCCCGCGCCCAAGGTCCTGCTGCTGGACGAGCCCTTCTCGGGTCTCGACGTGACATTGCGCCGCGAGGTGCGCGATCAGACGCTGCACGTGCTGAAGTCGAGCGGCGTGGCGACGCTGATGGTCACGCACGACCCGGAGGAGGCCATGTTCATGGCCGATCGCATCGCGCTGATGCGCGGCGGCCGGCTGCAGCAGGTGGGCGCGCCCTCGGTGCTCTACTTCCAGCCGGCGAGCCGCTTCGTGGCAGGCTTTTTCGGCGAGGTGAACGCGATCCCGGGGCGGGTGGCGGATGGCGCGGTCGCCACACCGCTGGGTCCCGTTCCGGCCGCAGGCTTCGCGGAGGGCGCGGAGGTCGAAGTGCTGATCCGCTCCGAGGGGCTGCTGCTGGGCGCCATCGCGGTTGCCGGCTCGCAGCGCCAGATCGGCCGCGCGCGGGTGCTGGCGGCACGACTTCTGGGACGCACCAGCCTGGTGCACCTGGAACTGGACCGGGACGGCGGCGAGCCCCTGCATCTGCATGCGCGCGTCCCCGGACGGTTCCTGCCGGCCGAGCAGAGCGCTCTGCCGGTGGCGATCGAGCCCGGGCTGGCCTTTGTCTTCGCCGCACCCGGTCCTACATAAGTCGACGTGGGCTGCGGCATTGCGCTGGCGAGCCGTTGCGTTGCGGGGGCTGGGCCTTTTTGCCATAGTCCGCCCACGTCCGGCCGGCCTGCGGCGGCCCCGGCTAACCGACCAGCACGCTTTGGAGTTTCGCAATGATCATCATCGAGAAGGCCACGGCTTCGCCCGAGCTTGCCCTGATCGGCAGCATGAGCGTCTGGCACTGGCTGATCGTGCTTGCCGTGGTGCTGCTGCTGTTCGGCGGCGGCGGCAAGATCCCGCGCCTGATGAAGGACCTCGGTACCGGCGTGAAGTCGTTCAAGAAGGGTCTGAAGGAAGGCGAGGACAAGTCCGAGGCCAAGACGGAGGAGACCAAGGCGATCGAGGCCGAGGCCGTTTCGACCTCCACCGCCAGCAAGGACAAGACCGCGGCCAGCAGCTAGGGCCGCGCAGGCTGCCGGACCCGGCGGGGCGCGCAGCCTAGGGAGCGACGATGTTCGACATCGGCTGGTCGGAGATGGCGATTATCGCCCTCGTGGCGCTCCTCGTGCTGGGCCCGAAGGAGCTGCCGACGGCGATGAAGCAGTTCGCGCAGTTCAGCAAGAAGATGCGGCGCTACGCGCAGGAGTTCCGCGCCGGCGTCGACAACATCGTGCGTGAAGCCGAGCTCGAGGACGCCAAGAAGGCGCTCGACACCGCGCGCAACCTCAATCCGAAGACCGCCATCAAGAAGATGGTCGATCCGACCGGCGAGATGGCCGACGAAGTGAAGTCGGTCGAGGCCGCGGCCAAGGACAGCACCGGCAAGACCATCGCGAAGCCCGTGACACAGCGTCCGCTGCCGCCGGGCGAACAGCCGCAGGTCGATCCGACCGGACCCGCTCCCGCTCTGCCGCCGCCAGCCATGCCGAACCCGGTCACCGCGCCCGCGCCGGCCGAGCCGGTGGCCGCTGGCGAGGGCGAGCCGCCGCGCCGGGTCAGCACACCTTTGCAGGTGGCGCCGCCGCATTCGATCCGGCCGCCGACCACGGCGCCGGTCGAGGCCGCCAAGGCGCCGGCGGCTGAGGAGGAAACCCCGCGAGCGGCGGATCTGCGCAAGCAGGCATGAAGAGCGACGCCGCCCTTCCCGACGACCGCAAGATGCCGCTGCTCGATCACATCCTCGAGCTGCGCAACCGGCTGCTCTGGTGCGTGGCGGCGCTGCTCGTCGTCTTCCTGCTGACGATGGTCCTGGCGGCCCGCGACATCTACAACTTCCTCGCCCAGCCGCTGGCCGACATCCTGCTGAGCCGCGGCAACGACCAGGCCGCGCGCATGATCTTCACCGATCTGACCGAGCCGTTCTTCACGCGCGTCAAGGTCTCGTTCTTCTTCGCGGCCTTCATCTGCTCGCCGGTGATCCTGGCGCAGATCTGGATGTTCGTGGCGCCGGGCCTCTACAAGCACGAGAAGAAGGCGCTGGCGCCCTTCCTGGTCGCCACGCCGATCCTGTTCCTCGCCGGTGCCGCGCTGGTCTACTACCTGATCATGCCGATGGCCTGGCAGTTCTTCCTGTCCTTCGAGCAGACGGGGAACGCCGCCGAAGGCACGCTCGACGTGGTGCTCGATGCCAAGGTCAGCGAGTACCTCAACCTCGTCATGCTGTTCGTCTTCGCCTTCGGTCTGGCATTCCAGCTGCCGGTGATCATGACGCTGCTGGCCCGGGTGGGCATCGCCTCCTCGGCCGGCATGATCCGCTTCCGCCGCTACGCCATCGTGCTGGTCTTCATCTTCGCCGCCATCTTCACGCCGCCCGACCCGATCAGCCAGCTGACCCTCGCGATACCGCTGCTCGTGCTCTACGAGGTCTCGATCCAGCTCGCGAAGATGACCGAGCGAAAGCGCGTTGAGGCGGAGGCGCGGGCAGAGGCCGAGAGCGCGGAGGGAAGTGCCTAGGGCCAGCCGCTTTCTCGCCTGCCTCGCCGTCGCGCTGACGGGCGCCAGCGCCGCCGAAGCCGCGGGCTGGAGCTGTCGCAACGAGGATCTCGAGATCCGTTGCGACTGGGACGGTTGCCAGTCGGTCGAAGACTTCACGCCGATGGAGGTGCACGTCGCCGGCGACGGGACGATGGAGATCTGCGCCTACTCCGGCTGCTGGCGCGGCCAGGCGAACCAGCGCGTGCAGTCCAACCGCTGGATCCTGCTCGCGGCGGAGCGCATGCAGTGGATGGGGAGCGGCGGCG
>DATEDK010000258.1:0-2656 GCA_035281685.1 Kiloniellales bacterium
CGCATCCTGCGCTTTAGCACGCCGGCGGCCGACCTCCCCGCCTCGGCGAGGAGGCAGGTTCGGCGGTGCCTGCGGAGGTCCCTCGGATGAGCGTGACGCGGCGTCGGCTCCTGGAGCGCTGCCTGGCCCTGTCGGCGGGCCTCGGCGCCGCGGGGCTCGGTATTGGCCGCGCGCTGGGCGAAAAGGCTGCCGTCGCCGCCGACGAGATGCGGTTCTTCCGCATCGGCACCGGCTCGACCGGCGGCACCTACTACCCCGTCGGCGGACTGCTGGCCTCGGCCATCAGCAACCCGCCGGGCAGCCATCCCTGCGAGGAAGGCGGCGCCTGCGGCGTGCCGGGGCTGATCGCGGTGGCGCAGACCACCGAGGGCTCGGTCGACAACGTGCAGCGCATGGAGCAGGGCCTGCTCGAGTCCGCGCTCTGCCAGGCCGACGTCGCCTACTGGGCCGCCACCGGGCAGGGCGGCTTCACCGAGCACGGCCCGGTGTCCGGGCTCGGCGTCATCAGCAACCTCTTTCCCGAGCTGCTGCATCTCGTCGTGCGCCGCGGCGCCGGCATCCGCAGCGTCAAGGACCTGAAGGGCCACCGCATCTCGCTCGACACCGAAGGCTCGGGGACCCGGGTCGATGCCCTCCTGGTGCTGGCGGCCTACGGCCTCGATCCGCGCAAGATGGAGGTCGTCACGCTGGCCTCGGGCCAGTCGGCCGAGGCGATCCGCAAGGATGAGCTCGATGCCTTCTTCATGGTGGCGGGTGCGCCGGTCTCGGTGATCGAGGAGCTGGCCGCGGAGCACCTGATCGACCTCTTGCCGATCAACGGCCCGGAAGCCGAGCTGATGACCAAGGAGTACACCTTCCTCACCTCCGACCTCGTGCTGGCCGGCACCTACGCCAACATCCCGGCGACGCCGACGCTGTCGGTCGGCGCGCTCTGGCTGGTGTCGCTCGCGGTCGATCCCGAGCTGGTCTATGCGATCACCGCGACGCTCTGGAAGGACGAGACGCGCCAGTTGCTGGACGCCGGCCATCCGCGCGCCACGCAGATCCGCATCGAGACGGCGCTGCGGGGCGTCGCGGAGCCGCCGCTGCATCCCGGCGCCGAGCGGTACTACCGGGAGAAAGGGCTGCTATAGCTTCGGCGCCTTCAGTGATCCGGCAGCTCCGGTTCGGCTGGTGCGGCTGCCTCCCATTCACGGAACAGCGGCCAGGCGAGGATCGTGTCGCGGTAGGCGGCCGCGGCACCGCTCACTGCCACGCCATAGGTGCGAAAGCGGGTCGCGACCGGCGCATAGGCGCAGTCGGCCAGCGTCGGCGTGGCGCCGAAGAGCCAGGGGCCGCCGGCGCCGAACCGCTGGCGGCAATCGGTCCAGAGCGCCACGATGCGGGCGATGTCCTCGCCCACGCCCGGCGCGCGGCCCACGCCGGGCCGCCGGGCCACCAGGTCCATCGACATGTTGTTGCGGAGCGCGGCAAAGCCGCTGTGCATCTCGGCGGTCACGGAGAGCGCATGCGCCAGCGCGTCCGCTTCGCGCGGCAGCAGCTTGGCTGCCGGAAAGTGACGGTCGAGATAGAGCCCGATCGCCAGCGAGTCCCAGACCGTACGGCCTTCGTGCCGCAGCACCGGCACGCGGCCCGACGGCGATGCCTCGAGCAGCTGGGCGCGCGTCTCCGGCCGGTCGAGCCAGATCATCTTCTCCTCGATCGGCTGGCCGGTCAGCCGCGCTGCCAGCCAGCCGCGCAGCGACCACGACGAATAGCGCTTGTTGCCGATGATGAGCGTCAGAGCCATGGACCGCCCCTGTTTGTGCCCCTCCTGCTTTTTCGGCAGGATGCCGGCGCCGAGGCAAGGGGGGCCGCGACAGGGCAGCCCATGAGCGCGCGCAGGGGTACAGCCGCAGGAGGCAATGCTTGAGCCGTAGCTTGGTTTCCAGCCTGACCGATCGGGTGACGGGCGCGATCCCGGTACATCTGGTGACGAAGGACAGTCTCAAGGGCTGGCTCGAGACCGCGACAGCGGCCGATCGCGGGTGGGTGGCGGCCAACGGCTTCGAGGGAAAGGCGGGGACGCGGCTCCTGCTGCCGGGCGGCGAGGGTGCGCTGGCGGCGGCACTCTATGCCTTCGATCCCGCCGCCGGGCCCTTTGCCTTCTCCGCGCTGGGGGCCGGGCTTCCCGCCGGGACCTACCGCATCGAGACGCGGCTCGATCGCGGGATGGCCGACGACGTCGCCATCGGCTTCGCGCTGGCGCACTACCGCTTCGACCGCTATCGCAAGATGGAGCGTTCCAAGGCGCTGCTGGTCTGGCCGAAGGCGGCCGATCGCAGCGCCGTCACCCGGCGTGTCGAAGCGCAGACGCTGGTGCGCGACCTGATCAACACGCCGGCCGAGGACATGGGGCCGGCCGAGCTTGCCGAGGCGGCGCGCGGCATCGCCAAGGCGGGCGGCGCCGACTTCGACGTCACCGTCGGCGACCAGCTGCTGAAGCGCAACTTCCCCTTGGTGCACGCGGTTGGCCGCGCGTCGTCCCGGGCGCCGCGGCTGATCGACCTGACCTGGGGCAAGCGCGGGCCCCGGGTGGCCCTGGTGGGCAAGGGGGTCTGCTTCGATTCCGGCGGCCTGGACCTGAAGTCGGCCGAAGGCATGAAGCTGATGAAGA
>DATEDK010000259.1:0-3096 GCA_035281685.1 Kiloniellales bacterium
GGGGTTGCGCTCGAAGACGACGCGCTGGCCCAGCGCCCACTCCCTCAGCTTGAACGCGCCGGTCCCAACCGGGTGCTTGCCGAAGTCGGCGCCGTGGCGCTCCACCTCCTCCTTCGGCACGACGAAGGAGAAGTTGATCGCCATGACGTGCAGGAAGGTGGCATCCGGACGCGACAGCTTGAACCGCACGGTGTGCGGGTCGACAACCTCGATGCCGGAGAGGTGCGTTGCCTTGCCGCCGACGAAGTCCTCGAAGCCGGCGATCGAGCCGAAGAAACCGCCGCCCGGCCCCTGCGTCGCCGGATTGACGGCGCGCTCGATCGAGTACTTCACGTCCTCGGCCGTCATCTCCCGGCCGTTGTGGAACTTGACGCCCTTGCGCAGCTTGAAGGTGTAGACCTTGCCGTCGTCGGAGAGCTCGTAGGACTCGGCGAGGTCGGGCACCAGCTCCGTGGTGCCGGGCTTGTAGTCCATCAGCCCGTCGAACAGCGACTTGATCATCGACCAGTTCTGCCAGTCGTAGCCGATCGCCGGATCGAGCGTGGCCACGTCGCTCTGGTAGCTGACGACCATGGTGCCGCCCTGCTTGGGCTCGTCGGCCGCGGCGGCTCCACCCCACGCCAGCGCCAGCGCCAGCGCGGTGGACAGCAAGAGCTTCTTCATCGGTCAGTCTCCCTTCCTTGCCTCGTTCGTTACCGTCTTCTTAGGCCCGCAGCTTGATGCGCGGGTCGATCAGCGGCGCGAGCAGGTCCGCCAAGAGGTTGCCCAGCATGATAGCGATCGCCGAAACCAGCGTCACACCGACGATGATGGGAATGTCGATGCGCTGGATCGCCTGCCAGGCGAGCTGGCCGATGCCGGGCCAGCCGTAGATCGATTCCACCACGACCGCGCCGGACATGAAGATGCCGATGTCGAGCCCGATCATCGCGACGATCGGCAGCGCGGCGTTGCGCACGGCATGGACCCAGAGCACGCGGCGCTGCGAGGCGCCCTTGGCCTCGGCGGTGACGATGTAGTCGCGCCGGAGCACGTCGATCAGCGAGGAGCGGGTCATGCGGGCGTACCAGCCGCCGCCCAGCAGGCCCAGCGTCAGCGCCGGCAGGATCAGGTGCTCCAAGCTCCCGTAGCCGCCGGGCGGGAGCCAGCGCAGCTCGGCGGCGAAGAAATAGAGCAACAGGATGCCGACGACGAACTGCGGCGCCGAGACCGCGGTGAAGGAGAGCACCATGACCGCGCGGTCGGCCCAGCGGCCGCGGCGCCTGGCGGCGAAGATGCCGGCGGAGAGCCCGATCAGGAGCTCGACGACGATGGCGCCGGCCAGGAGCTGCAGCGTCGCCGGCAGCCGCGAGAGGATCAGCTCGGTCACCTGGCTCTTCTGGATGTAGGAGCGCCCGAGATCGCCCTGGATCAGCTTGGCGAGATAATTCGCGTACTGCTCCCAGATTGGTCGGTCCAGCCCCAGGTCCTTGCGGATCAGCGCCCGGGTCTCGGGGGTGGAGCTGCGGCCGGCCATCTGCTGCACCGGATCCGCCGGCAGCAGGTAGAGCAGGAGGAAGGTGATCAGGGTGATGCCGAGGAGGATCACCGCCGCCTGGCCCAGCCGGGAGAGCAGGTAGCGCAGCATGGTCAGCGCCGCCCCCGCTGCGTCGGGTCGAGCGCGTCGCGCAGCGCGTCGCCCAGCAGGTTGAACGAGACCGCCAGCAGCAGGATGGCGATGCCGGGGAAGAAGACCAGCCAGGGGGCGGTCGCGAAGTAGGTCTGGTTCTCGAAGATGATGTTGCCCCAGGACGGCGTCGGCGGCCTGACGCCGACTCCGAGGAAGGAGAGCGTCGCCTCCAAGAGGACGGTCGAGGCGATGCCGAGCGTGCCCCAGACCAGCATGGTCGGCAGCAGGTGCGGCAGGATGTGGTGCAGCAGGATACGGCCCGAGGTGGCGCCCAGCGCGCGGGTGGCCTCGATGAACTCGCGCTCGGCCAGCGCGGTGGTCTCCGTGTAGGTCACGCGCGCGATCTGCCCCCAGTTCACCAGCGCGATCACCAGGGCCACGATCCAGAGCGAGGGCTGGAAGATCGCGGCCAGCGCGATCGCCAGCAGGAGGGCCGGGAAGGCCATCATCAGATCGGTGAAGCGCATGATGACCATGCCGGCGACGCCGCGCAGGTAGCCTGCGGTGACGCCCAGCAGCGTGCCCAGCAGCACGGCGATGCCGTTGGCCGCCAGCCCGATGATGAGCGAGGTACGCGCGCCGTAGATGATGCGCGAGAGCAGGTCGCGGCCCAGCAGGTCGGTGCCGAGCGGGAAGCGCGCATCGGGTGGCAAGGGCGCGCCCTCGATGGTCAGCCCGTCGAAGAACTGCTCGGCGGGGTTGTAGGGGGCGAGCCACGGCGCCAGCAGCGCGCCCGCGACGATCGCTACGATGATCGCGAGGGCCGCCAGCGCCACCGGATCGCGCAAGACCAGCCGCAGGGCTGCCACGACGCCTCCCGCCGCGGCTCTTCCGGCCGCGGGCGGTGGCGATGACAGCGCCGCCTGCGGCAAAGCGTCAAGTGCGGGAAGTTTGATCCAAGTCAATGAGCCACCGGCGGCCGGTTCGCAGAGTCGATGCTGAGCCGAACTCAGGCAGGGGACGGCCCGGGCTCCGGCGCGCGAGGACCACAATGGCCGATACTCAGACGGTTGCGACGCAGAGGATGGACAACGGCGGTGCTTGGCTGCTCGGCCTGCTGCTGTTGGTCGCCGCGGTCTTCGGACTGTTCCTCGCCGCCGGGGCGCATGACCCCGCCATGGAGCTTCATGGCATGCTGTTCTTCGGGGCGGCCGTGCTCGGCAGCTTTGCGCTGATCGCCAGGGTGACCGGCAAGGCGCCGGCGACGCCCGAGCGCTACCAGGACGGCGTGATCCGCGCCGGCGTCATCGCCTCGGTGTTCTGGGGGGTCATCGGCTTCCTGGTCGGCCTGGTCATCGCCTGCCAGCTGATCTGGCCCGAGCTCAACCTCGACCTGCCGTGGACCACCTTCGGCCGGCTCAGGCCGCTGCACACCTCGGCGGTCATCTTCGCTTTCGGCGGCAACGTGCTGATCTGCACGTCCTTCC
>DATEDK010000260.1:0-12549 GCA_035281685.1 Kiloniellales bacterium
CGCTCGCAGCCGTTGAGCCCCGGCGCGCTCGCCGGCACGACGCATCTCTTGTCCTCGATCGCTCCGGACGAGGCGGGCGATCCGGTGCTCGCGAGCCATCGTGGCGACCTGGCCGCTTTGCCGGAGCTGCACTGGGCCGGCTACCTCTCCACCACCGGGGTCTACGGCGACGCAGGCGGCGCCTGGGTCGACGAGGATTCGCCGCTCCGGCCGACGCACGAGCGCAGCCGGCGGCGCGTCGCAGCCGAGCACGCCTGGCTCGCGAGCGGTCTGCCGGCGGAGGTCTTCCGTCTCGCCGGCATCTACGGACCGGGGCGCAACCTCATCGAGGAGGTCACGGCCGGCAGGGCGCGCCACATCGTGCGGCCGGGCCAGGTGTTCAGCCGCATCCACGTCGCCGACATCGCGGGCGCGCTCGCGGCCGCCATGGTGCAGCCCTTGGCCGGCCGCGTGCTGAATCTCGCCGACGACGAGCCCGCCGCATCTTCGGCGGTGCTGGAGGAGGCCTGCCGTCTGCTGGGCGTCGCCCCGCCACCGCCGATCCCCTTCGAGGAGGCGCAGGCCTCGATGAGCGAGCTGGCGCTCTCCTTCTGGGCCGACAACCGCGGAGTCAGCAACGCGCGGCTGAAGCAGGAGCTCGGCTACCGCCTGCGCTACCCGACCTATCGTGAAGGGCTCAGAGCCTGTCGAGCAGCCGCGCCAGCGTCGCCTCGATGATCGAGAGGCCGCGCTCGTCGGAGAGCCGGTGGTCGCCGTTCTTCACCAGGGTGAGCTCGACGTCGTCGTGATCGACCGCATCCAGCAGCATGAGCGAACGGTCGAAGGGCACGTCGTTGTCGGCCGTGCCGTGCACCAGGCGGACCGGGCACGTGAGCTGGAGCGGGCTCCGCAGCAGGAGGTGCCGCTGGCCCTCGGCAATCAGGTCGCGGGTGATGATGTAAGGGTCGCCGTAATCCGAGGGCATCTCCAGCCGGCCCTCTTCCGAAAGCTTCTGGCGGTCGACCGGCGAGAGCTCGTCCCAGATCAGGTCCTGGGTGAAGTCGGGCGCCGAGGCGATGCCGAGCAGGCCGGCGATGCGCTCCGGCCGTTCGCGCGCGACCAGCAGCATGATCCAGCCGCCCATGGAGGAGCCGACCAGCACCTGCGGTCCCGTGGTCAGCACGTCGAGCACGGTGATCGCGTCCAGGAGCCACGTGCCGATCGTGCCGTCCTCGAAGCGGCCCGAGGATTGCCCGTGCCCCTGGTAATCGAAGCGCAGGAAAGCCTGGCCGCGCGCCTTGGCGAAGGCTTCCAGGCGCAGCGCCTTGGTCCCGGTCATGTCGCTGTTGAAGCCGCCGAGGAAGACGATCCCGGGCGATCGGCCCGCCGTCCGGCAATAGGCCAGATGCGCGCCGCCCGGCAGGCTCAGGCGCTGACTGTCGTCCGCGAAGGAAGTGGACAAGGATACGGTCCGCTCTGCTGCAAGAAGGCGCGGACGATGCCCGAGGCCGCCTGTCTTGTCACTCCGCCAGCGGCCGGAAGTACGGCATGGAACGGCCTTCGGCAGCAGGGCGGAAGCAGAGGCTGACGCGCTGGCCGATCTGCACGGTCTCCGGGTCGCAATCGACGATGTTGGTCAAGAGCGTCGTCCCCTCGTCGACCCGGACCAGCGCCAGCACGTAGGGCGGCTCGGGGCGGCGCACGACGGTGCAGCTGTAGACCGTGCCCTTGCCCGAGGCTTCCCGCCATTCCAGCTCGGCACTGTGGCAGTGCGGGCAGAGCGCGCGCGGGTACCAGTGCGTGCGACCGCACTGCCGGCAGAACTTCAGCAGGAGCCGGCCCTCGGCCGCCGCCTGCCAGAACGGCAGGGTCTCGGGATAGGCGGCGACGTAGGGATCGTCCTTCAGGTCCATCACTCGCGCCCCCTTACTCTCGCCCGAGGATGATCGTCGCGTGACCGTGCCCGTTGCCCAGCACCTGGCCGGGGCCGCTGGCCAGCGCCAGATCGCAGTTCGGCACCTGGACGGCCGGATGTGCCTCGCCGCGCAGCTGGCGCACCGCCTCGATCGCCTTGGTCATGCCGCCGCGATTGGCCGGGTGGTTGTTGCAGAGCCCGCCGCCGTCGGTGTTGAACGGCAGCCGGCCTTGGCCGGAGATCAGGTTGCCGTCGGCGACGAAGCGGCCACCCTCGCCCTTGCGGCAGAAGCCGAGGTCCTCGAGCTGCATCATCACCATCACGGTGAAGTTGTCGTAGATCGAGACGTACTTGATGTCGGCCGGCGCGACCCCGGCCTCGGCGAAAGCGGGCGGACCGGAATGGACGGCGCCGGTCACCGTCACGTCGACGTCGCCGCCCTCGCTGGTGAGCGCGCTCTGCCCGCTGCCGAGCAGCGGAACGAGCGGGCGCTTCAGGCTGCGCGCGATCTCCGGACGCACGACCACCATCGCGCCGCCGCCGTCGGTGACGATGCAGCAGTCGAGGCGGCGTATGGGGTCGGCGAGCATCGGCGAGGCCAGCACGTCTTCCACCGTGAACACCTTGCGCAGGAGGGCGTTGGGGTTGTGCTGCGCGTGCTGCGAAGCGGCGACCTTCACCCAGGCCAGCTGCTCCGGCGTGGTGCCGTAGTCGTGCATGTGGCGCTGGGCGCAGAGCGCGTAGAGCGAGATCAGGGTCCAGCGGTAGGGCAGCTGCCAGGCCACCTCGGGCTGCTCCGGCCCCAGCGTCCAGACCTGGGGGCCGATCACCTGGCCGCTGCTGCGCGGCTTGCCGGCAAGCGTGATCAGGCAGACCGAGCAGAGACCGGCATCGATCGCCGCCGCGGCGTGGGCGACATGCAGCAGGTAGGAGCAGCCGCCGAGCTCGGTGCCGTTCAGATAGCTGAGCCGCAGGTTCATGTACTCGGCGAGGAAGAGCGGGCAGTGGCCCGGCGCGTCGCCGCCGCAGAGGTAGCCGTCGACGTCGGCGAAGGAGAGCCCGGCGTCGGCCAGCGCGCCGGCGGCGCACTCGGCGTGCAGCTGCGGCACCGACTTGTCCGGTGCGAAGCGCGTCGGGTGCTCGAAGGCGCCGGCGATATAGGCCTTCCGCTTCAGGCTCATGCGGGGGCGTGGTCGCGGAGCCTCGCCACGGACCGCTCGAAGGCGTCGATCAGCTCGTCGATCACCGTCTCGTCCATCGGCGAGGAGAGGCAGCCGAGGCCCCGGTGCGAGATGATGACGCCTTCGCGCAGCAGCGCTTGGTGCAGGCGCAGAAGCCAGTCGTTCGACTGGGCGTCGAAGGGCATCGAACGGTAATTCGTGATCGCCAACCGGTTCGGCACGACCTGGAAGAGCGAGGTGTCGCCGGTCACCTGGGCCGGCTGCTGCGCCGCCCGGAGCACAGCATTGGCGCCGTCGCGGAAACGCTTGCCCAATGTCTCCAGCCGTTCGAGCATCGCCGGCGTCAGCTTCGTGAGGCAGGCGATGCCGGCGGCGGCCGACAGGGGGTTCCCGCTGTAGGTGCCGCCGGAGAGCACCTTCGTCTTCTTCGACGCCGGGTCGAGCAGGCCCAGAATCTCGGCGCGCCCGGCGATCGCACCGATCGGCATGCCGCCGCCGATGACCTTGCCCAGCGCCGTCAGGTCGGGCGCGCCGCCGTAGCGCGCCTGCGCGCCGCCCGGAGCGACGCGGAAGGCGATCACCTCGTCGAAGATCAGCACGATGCCGTGCTGGCGGGTGATCTCGCGCAGGAAGTCGAAGAAGCCCGGCTTCGGCAGCACCATGCCGGAACGGTTGGAGAGCGGTTCGACCAGCAGCGCAGCGACCCGCTTGCCGTGCTGCTGCAGCAGGCGTTCGACGCCATCGGGATCGTTGAACGGGAGGATCACCATGTCGCGTTCGACGGAGCTCGCGAGCCCGCCCGAGCTCGGAACGCTGCGCGGTGCCGTCGACTCGCCCCAGTTCGCTTCGCCGGAGGTGAAGCTCCACTGCACATAGTCGTAGTAGCCGTGGTAGGCGCCCTCGAACTTCGCCACCATGTCGCGGCCGGTGAAGGCGCGCGCGAGCTTCACCGCGATCATCACGGCCTCGGTGCCGGACGAGCGGAAATGCACCTGCTCTGCCCCCTTCAGCCGCTCGACGATCAGCTCGGCCAGCTCGACCTCGGTAGCGCAGGGTTCGGAATAGCTGACGCCGCGCGTCGCCTGGGCGACGACCGCGGCGGTGATCTCCGGGTCGGCGTGGCCGTGGATCAGCGCCGTCATGTTGTTGAGGCAGTCGATGCGCTCGTCGCCGTCGGCGTCGGTCAGGCGGCAGCCATGCCCCGACTCGGCATAGATCGGGTTCGGCTCGATCAGGTAGTGCAGGCGCGAGGTGCCGGCAGGGATCACGCGGCGGCCGCGCTCGAAGATGCGCGCCGTCCTCGAGTCCGGGGCGGCGAAGCGGTCCTTCGCCATCCTCTCGTTGCGCCACCGGCTCTCGGGCTTGCTCATCGGCGGGCGGCTCCGGCCGCCGATGCCTGCACTCGCGCCATGTTCCCACTCCCTCGCTCGGTTCCGCGTCGATGCTCGGCAAGCATGAATGAAACTGCATTCATTTTCAACATCGGTCATTGAAGAGACAGGGCTACCACCTGCGGGGTTGTCTTGCCGGCGGCAGTAGGGGAAAAGCGGTCGAGCGGGAGGGCTTCCGCGGACCTTGGGGCGGATGACGACGATGGAATCCGAGTTCGGCAGCTACTCAGAGCGGCTGCGCCGGGCCAGCAACGGAGAGAACGGCGAGAGCCGGCGCGAGCGCACGCGCGCATCGCTGAAGCTGGCCGCGCTCGACCTGCTGCGTCTCTCGGGACTACGGAAGCTGACCGTCACCGGCGTAACGCGCCGGGCCTCTGTCGCCGACGGCACCTTCTACATCCACTTCAAGGTCCTGGACGAGCTCGTCTTCGAGGTGCTGAAGGAGTTCCTCGATCACGACGTCAAGCCGGCGGTGCCCTGGACCGGCGACGAGCATCCCTTCGACGCGCTGCGCAATGCCTTCCTGCCGATGATCAGGCATTTCCGCGCCAATCTGCTGGTCTTCCGGGCCGTCCATCTGCTCCGGGGCGAGGATCCGCGCATCAGCGCGATCTGGGCGGAGATGTGCGCGAAATGGGCGCGGCAGTTCGCGCATTTCGAGGCACACCACAACGAGCCGTCCGACCTGGACGAGCGGCTGGCGATCATGCTGGGACACGCCGCGACCTCGCTCTTCGACGAGTTCACCATGCGCGTCTACGTCGACGGCGCGAAGGACCTGGCGGAATTCAGCAACGACGACGCGAAGATCGCCGAGGCCATGGCGATCTTCCGCTACCGGCTGCTGCTGGCGAAAGAGCCGCCGATCGAGAAGCTGGACCTGATGCGACCCTACTTCATCCGGGGCAAGAGCGGCGCCGCGGCGGAGTCGGAACGGCGACGCGGCCCGGCCGAGTCGCGCCGCCGCAAGGGCGCGCGCCGGGCCGGACTGTAGGAAATGCCCTGGCGGGAGCGCCACGGTCAAAAGAATGAAATTGCATTCACATTCAGTAATGCTATGGTTTGGCCTCCGAGAATCGGGCAGTGCGTCACACTGGGGAGGCAAAGATGATCGCACTTCGCAGCATGATCCTGGCCGTCGTGCTGACGGCCTTTGCGTTGCCCGCGGCCGCGCAGGAAAAGGTCACCTTCGCCTCGCCGCTCCCCTTCTATCCCGGCGTCGCCGAGGGCTACGGCGTGACGAAGTACGCCGAGGCGCTCGAGGGGCTCTTCAAGCATCATCCGGCCTTCGCCGGGAAGGTCGAGTACGTCGCCTACGACCGCGGCGCGCTCTTCGCCAACATCGCCGAGCATCTCGAGGCGGTCTCCACCAACGCCATCCAGATCACCTACAGCGTGCCGCAGGAGATGGAGGCGCTGGAGCCGTCCTATAAGGTCGCCACCGCACCGGGCCTGTTCCGCGACTTCGGCCACTTCGCCGCGGCCATGGACAGCGAGCCTTGGCAGGCCGTGGAAGAGCGGCTCGCCAGCGATAAGGGCGTCAAGGTGCTGGGCTGGGTCTTCGATGCCGGGGCGCTCTACCTCTTCACCCGCTCGCCCGTCGCCACCATGGCCGACATGAAGGGCCAGCGCATCCGCTACCCGGCGGGCGAGGCCTGGCGGCTCGCGATCGCCGGCCTGGGTGCCGAGCCCCTGGCGCTGCCCTATACCGAGGTCGTGCCGGCGCTGCAGACCAACCTGATCGACGGGCTGATCACCGACTTCACCGGCGGCGTCGCCTACTACGGGCTGAGCGCCTTCACGCCGAACGCCGTGCTGATTCCGGTCAGCATCCAGCCGATCGCGATGGTCGCCAGCGCCGACTGGTGGGCAACGCTCTCCGACGAGCAGAAGGCGGCGATCGACGAGCTCTTCGCCATCGTCGATACCAGCATCTTCTATACCGCGCTGACCGACATCGAGATCGCGAAGTGGCGTGAGGCGAAGATGACGGCGGAAGTGCCCAGCGACTCCGATGCCTGGCGGCAAGCCATGCAGACGAGCGCACAGTCGGCCATCGCCGACGTCGATCCGGTCCTCATCCAGGCCATTCACGACGTCGACTAGGCCGGAGGGCCGGGGAGGCTGCCGCCGCGGCCTCCCCGACCCGGATTTCCGGACTGCCCAACCGCGGTCCCGAGAGGCGCAGCCGATGACCCGCGTGCTGTTCCTGCTGTGCGGTGGCGCGATCTTCCTCGCCGCCTTCGTCGATTTCGCCGGCATCGTCGGGCGCGCCCTGTCGCTGCCGGGCGTGGACTTCGGCGCCAAGCTCGCCACCTGGCTCGTGGTCTGGGCCGGCTTCCTTGCCGCGGCGCCGCTCGCCCGCGAGCTCGACGGGCACGTCGCGATCAAGCTGGTGCCGGCGTTGCTGTCGAAGAAGATCTCGCGGGCGCTGCAGCGCCTCTCGGTGGTCTTCTCGCTGATCGCCTCGCTGCTGCTGGCCTACGCCGGGATCCTGATGACGCAGAGCCTGTTCCAGCGCGGCGCGCGCTATGCCCTGATGGTCGACACGCCGCAGTGGATCGTGAAGCTCGCCGTCGCGGTCGGCATGACGCTGCTGGCCGCCTACTGCCTGGTCGCGCTGCTGCGCGGCCAGAGCGCGACGCCGCGCGATCCGGCCGAGGGCCTGGCCTCGAGCGAGCCGAAACCATGATCGCCACGCTCGGCGTCATCGTCGTCGTCGGGCTCATCGTCCTCGGCGTGCCGCTGTGGGTCGGCTTCGTGCTGGGCGCGGCGCTGGTGCTGCTGTTCGACATGGGCGTGCCGCTGGCCACCCTGGCACAGCTCTCCTTCGCCTCGGTCGAGTCCTATCCGCTGCTGGCGGCGCCGTTCTTCGTGCTGTCCGGCTCCTTCCTGGTGCGCAGCGGCGGCATGGAGCCGCTGCAGCAGCTGATCGGCATCACCATCGGCTCGCTGCGCAGCGGGCTGCCGATCCTGATCATCGTGGTCGGCTCGGTGCTGGGGGCGATCTCCGGCTCGGCGGCGGCCTGCCTCGCCATCCTCGCCGTGGTGGTGCTGCCGCTGTTCCAGGCTTCGGGGTACAGCCGTCCCTATGGCGCCGGCCTGGCGCTGGTCTCGGCCGAGCTCGGCCTGATCATCCCGCCCAGCATCTTCCTCATCCTCTTCGGTGCGGCGAACCAGGTCTCGATCATCGACCTGTTCTCCGGCGGTCTGGCCTCCGGCATCCTGATCGCCCTTTGCATGATCCCGATCGCCGTGGCGACGGCACGGCAGTCGCCGGAAGCGCGCACGCGTAAGCGTCCCGACGGCGTCTACTTGCACCATCTTCTGCTGCGCTGCCTGCCGATCTTCGGCTTTCCGGTTCTGGTGCTGGGCGGCATCTACGGCGGGCTCTTCTCGCCGACGGAGTCGGCCTCGGTCGCCATCTTCTACGCCCTGTTCCTGGGCGTCGCGGTCTATCGCCGGCTCGGCATCGCCCTCTTCAGTGCCGCACTCGAGGAAACCGCGCGCATCACCGGCCTCATCTACATGATCGTGCTCGGCGCCGACCTCCTTGCGCGCATGCTGGGCTACATGCAGATGCCGGCCGCGATCGGCAGCCTGGTCAACGCGGTGGACCTCGGCCCCACCGAGTTCATGCTGGCGGTCGTCGCCTTCCTGCTGTTCCTGGGCCTCTTCTTCTCTTCGCTCCCGATGGTGGTTACCATCCTGCCGCTGTTCCTGCCGGCGGCGAAGCAACTCGGCATCGACCCTGTCTTCTTCGGCGTGATCGGCGTGATCTGCGCCTCCTTCGGCGAGATGACGCCGCCCTTCGGCCCGCAGCTCTGGATCGCAGAACCCCTCTGTCGCGTGCCGATGGGCCAGATCCTGTGGAAGGCCATGCCCTTCCTCGGCGCCTGGGTGGTGGCCCTGGTGATCCTCGTGCTCTGGCCCGACTTCATGCTCGCATCGGTGGAGGCTTTGCGGTGAGCGCGCCCTTCGCCTGGTGGCCGAACGCCGAGGCCGCCGCCGAGAGCACGCTCGCGGCCTTCATCGCGGCGGCCGGCCTGCCCGACTTCGACGCGCTCGCCCGGCGTGCCGATGCCGACCCCGCCTGGTTCTGGGGCGAGGTGCTGCGCTTCTTCGACCTGCGCTTCTACAAGCCCTTCGACCGCCTCATGGACGACAGCGCCGGGCCTGCCTGGACCCGCTGGTGCATCGGCGGCACGACGAACATCGTGCTGAACTGCTTCGACCGGCATCGCGGCACGGCGGTCTTCGACCGCGTCTATCTGGTCTGGAACGGGGAGGACGGCGCCGAACGCACACTCACCTATCGCGAGTTCGATCGCGAAGTCTGCCGGCTCGCTGGCGCGCTGCGCCGTCTCGGCTGTGTCTCCGGTGACGTCATCGGCCTTTTCATGCCGAACGTTCCGGAGACCTACATCGCCTACTTCGCGGCGCTGAAGATCGGTGCCGTGCTGATGCCGCTCTTCTCCGGCTTCGCCGCGCAGCCGCTGGCCGAGCGGCTGAACCTCGGCGGCGCAAAGGTCCTGATCACCACCGACGGCGCGCTGCGGCGGGGTCGCATCGTGCCGATGAAGGCCGTGGCCGACGAAGCGGCGGCGGCCACACCCTCGCTGCGCCACACCATCGTGCATCGCCGCTGCGGGCTCGAGATCGAGTGGACCGCGCGCGACCATGACTGGGCCGAGCTGGTCTCGGCCCAGCCGGACGATGCGCCGACCGAGGAGTTGGAGGCCGAGGCGCCGGCCGTGCTGCTGTTCACCTCCGGCTCCACCGGACGCCCCAAGGGCTGCGTCTACACCCATGTCGGCTTCGCCGCGAAGATGCTGGTCGACGGCATGCTGCTGACCGACTTCAAGGCGAGCGACCGTTACTTCTGGATGGTCGACATGGGCTGGGCGGTGGCCTCCTTCGCGGCGGTGACGCCTGCCTTGATCGGCGGCAGCGTCCTCATCGCCGAAGGCGCGCCGGACTACCCCGAGCCCGACCGGATCTTCGCGCTGATCGCCAAGTACGAGGTGACCTACGCGGGGCTCGTTCCCACCATCGTTCGGGCGGCGATGGGCCTAGGCGCCGAGCGGATCGCGCGACACGACTTCGCCAGGCTGCGCATCTGCATCACCGGCGGGGAGTCCTGGTCCGATCGGCCCTGGCTCTGGCTGAAGGAGCATGTCACCGGCGAGCGCGTGCCGATCTTCAACGCCTCTGGCGGCACGGAAATCGGCGGGGCCATTCTGACCTGCACCCTGCTGCACCCACTGAAACCGTCATCGCTCTCGGTTGCCTTGCCGGGGCTGGGCGTGGACATCCTGGACCAGGCGGGCAGGCCCGTCGGCCCCGGCGAGGTCGGCGAGCTGGTGATGCGCAATCCCTCGCTGTCGCTGACCAAGGGGCTCTGGAACGAGCCCGAGCGCTACATCGAGACCTACTGGTCGCGCTTTCCCGGCCTCTGGCAGCACGGCGACCTCTGCTCGCGCGACGAGGACGGGCTCTGGTACGTGCACGGCCGCTCCGACGACACGCTCAAGATCGCCGGCAAGCGCACCGGACCGGCGGAGATCGAGTCGGTGGTGATGGAAAGCGGCCGCGTGGCGGAGGTGGCTGCCGTCGGCATTCCGCACGAGATCAAGGGCGACGTCCTTGCCATCGTCTGCACGCCGATGCCGGGCGAGACGCCCAGCGAGGAGCTGCGGCGGAGCCTCACCGCGCTGATCGAGGCCAAGCTTGGCCGCAGCTACCGGCCGGAGGCGGTCCATTTCTGCCGCGACCTGCCGAAGACGCGATCCATGAAGATCGTGCGGCGGGCGGTGCGCGCCGCCCTGCTCGGCGCATCGCCGGGCGACCTCTCGGCGGTGGCCAATCCCGAGTCGCTCGATGCCATCGCTCGCCTGGTGGAACGGAAAGTCCCGCCGCCGCGATAGTCCTGGAGGCGCTCCCGCGCCATGCTAGAGTGCCCGCGGCCGCTGCGACGCAAAGCGGCGTCGCGGGCGCGGAGCTGCGCTCGGCAAGGCAGGAAAATCGCGGCAGGGATGCCTGAAGTCGGCCAGGTCGTCACGCTGGAGCCGGAGGATGAGACCGGCCGGCCGGTGGTGCTGCAGGTGCTGCCGGCGCTGGTCGCCGGCGGCGTCGAGCGCTCCACTGTCGACATCGCGCAGGCGCTGAAACGGGCCGGCGGCACGCCGATCGTGGCCTCCGAAGGCGGCCCGATGGAGCTCGAGCTGCTGCGCGCCGGCGTGGCGCACGTGAAGCTGCCGCTCGCTTCGAAGAACCCCATCGTCATGCTGCGCAACATCCGCCGCCTGGAGCGGCTGATCCGCCAGCACTCCGTCGACATCGTGCACGCGCGCAGCCGCGCCCCGGCCTGGAGCGCCTACTATGCGGCCAAGCGCACCGGTGCCGCCTTCGTGACGACCTTCCACGGCACCTACAATTTCCGCTCGCCGCTGAAGCGGCGCTACAACGCGATCATGGTCCGGGGCGAGCGGGTGATCGCCAACTCGGAGTTCATCGCCCGCCACATCCGCGAGAACTACTCGGTCGAGCCCGGCCGCATCCGGGTGATCCACCGTGGCGTCGACCTCGCGCGCTTCGATCCCGCCAAGGTCTCGGCCGAGCGCGTCATCGCGCTGGCGCAGCGCTGGCGCCTGCCCGACGGCGTGCCGGTGGTGATGCTGCCGGGGCGGCTCACGCGCTGGAAGGGACAGCGGCTGCTGATCGACGCCATCGCCCGGCTCGGCGACATCGACTTCATCGCGGTGATCCTGGGGGCCGACCAGGGCCGCACCGACTATCGCCGTGAGCTGGAGAACGCGATCCGCGCGCAGGGACTGATCGGCAAGGCCGTGGTGCTGGACGAGTGCGACGACATGGCGGCCGCCTACAAGCTGGCCGACGTCGTGGTCTCCGCCTCGACCGATCCCGAGGCCTTCGGGCGCGTGGTTTCCGAGGCGCAGGCGCTGGGCCGTCCGGTGGTGGCGCCCAACCACGGCGGCGCGCCCGAGCAGGTGATCCCCGACCGCACCGGCTTCCTCTATCCGCCGGGCGACGCGCAGGCCCTGGCCGACGCGCTGCGCCGGGCGCTGGCGCTCTCCGAGGCGGAGCGGCGGCTGATCGCCATGGAGGCGCTCGCGCACGTGAAGAAGTTCTTCACCAAGGAGCAGATGTGCGAGCGCACGCTCGCGCTCTACACCGAGATCCGCCGCCAGCGCGCCTACACGCGCGTGCTGGAGCGCCTGCAGACCGCCTAAAGGAAGATCGGCCGGTCAGTAGAAGCGCCGCACCCGCCGCGGGCGGCAGAGCCGCGCGAGGATCAGTCCGGGCACGGCGAAGACGACCACCGCCGGGGCCTGCAGCAGCGGGAAGACGATCCACTCCCAGAGCCAGACCGCGAGGTGGCGCTCGATCGCCGGCTGCAGCAGCAGGAGGCTGTCGCGGTCGACGGCGGCCCAGAGATTGCCCAGCGCATGGAGGCGGAAGCCCTGGTCGCCCCCCTGGCCGCTGTCGAGCCAGAGCCAGAGATCGCGCAGCAAGGCGAGAGCGCCTGCCAGCAGCAACAGCAAGCCCAGATAGAACCCGAAACGACGCACCACCCTGTCCCTGCTTCTTTTACTTGTTTGCGGGCAGTATCGGCAGTGCCGGGGCGGTCGTCAGCCAAATTATCGGGCAAATCCGGGCTTGCCCTGTGCGCCCCTTGAGCAAAGGGCGCCCGCCGCTGCCGTTGATCGCTGCAGGCCTTTCCGCTAGCGTCCGCGGCCTTCCGGATGGGTGGCCGAGTGGTTGAAGGCGCACGCCTGGAACGCGTGTATACGGTGTTGAGCCGTATCGAGGGTTCGAATCCCTCCCCATCCGCCACCCTGCGCCCCTGCGGGGCTCCGGGTGGCATAGCCACCTTGGGAGCCCCGAAGGGGCGCAGGGTGATTTCCCGAAGCTGCGGAGCAGCGCAGGGCGACCCTGCCATTCACACCGACCGCAGTCCCTGCCTCAGGTGAGTGAGCATCGCTTCCGCGCCGGGCGGCGTTCCCCAGTAGGGCGTCAGATTGAGGTCGACGATGAAGGGAATGCCGGCATCGTCGATCAC
>DATEDK010000261.1:0-6686 GCA_035281685.1 Kiloniellales bacterium
AGACCGGCGAGATCGGCGCGGGTGAAGAGCCCGCTCTCAGCGACCAGCACACGGTCCTGCGGCACGCGCGGCGCCAGCCGGCGGGTCGTCTCCAGCGTGACCTCGAGCGTCTTGAGGTTGCGGTTGTTGATGCCGATCAGGGGAGAGCGCAGCTCCAGCGCGCGCTCCAGCTCGGCCTCGTCGTGCACCTCTATCAGCGTGTCCAAGCGGAGCTCTTCGGCCACGGCCTCCAGCTCGCGTGCTTGGACGTCGCTGACCGCGGCCATGATGACCAGGATGGCGTCGGCCCCCAGCGCGCGCGCCTCGACGACCTGGTAGGGGTCGAGCATGAAGTCCTTGCGCAGGCAGGGCAGCGTCACGGCAGCGCGCGCGGCGACCAGGTCCTCGTCGCGGCCCTGGAAGTAGGGCGTGTCGGTCAGGACCGAGAGGCAGGCGGCGCCGCCCCGCTCGTAGGCGCGGGCCAGCGACGGCGGGTCGAAGTCGGCGCGGATCAGGCCCTTCGAGGGCGAGGCTTTCTTGATCTCGCAGATCAGCGCCCAGCCGGCGGTCGCGGCGCGGCGCTCCAGCGCCTGGCGGAAGCCGCGCGGCGGCGTCTGCTTCTGCGCGACCTGGCGCAGCGCGGACTCCGGCAAGAGGCTGCGGCGCTCGGCGATGTGCGTGCGCTTGTCGGCGCAGATGCGGGCCAGCACGCCGCTCATGCGGGTGCCTCCACCTTGGCGTTGGTGAGCCGCACCAGGGCGTCGAGCTTCTCCATCGCCTTGCCGGCGTCGAGCGCCTGGGTGGCGAGCACGAGGCCCTGCTTCACGTCGCCGACCTTGCCGGCGACCACCAGGCCAGCGGCGCTGGTCAGAAGCGCGATGTCGCGGAAGGGGCCCTTGCGGCCTTCCAGCACGCCGCGCAGCGCCCTGGCGTTCACCTCGCCGTCGCCGCCCTGGAGATCCTCGAGCCTGGCGCGCGGCAGGCCGAGGTCCTCGGGCGCGAGCTCGAAGCGCGTCACCCTGCCGTCCTTCAGCTCGGCCACCTGCGATGGTCCCAGCGTCGAGAGCTCGTCGAGGCCGCCCGCGCCGTGCACCACCCAGGCGCGCTCGTGCCCCAGATCCTTCAGCACCTGGGCCAGCGGCTCCACCCATTCGGCGGCGAAGACGCCCAGCACCTGGCGCTTCACGCGACAGGGGTTCGAGAGCGGGCCCAGCAGATTGAAGATCGTGCGCGTGCCGAGCTCGACGCGCGTCGGGCCGACGTGGCGCATCGCGCTGTGGTGCCGCGGTGCCATGAGGAAGGTCGTGCCGACCTCGAAGAGTGCCTTCTGCACCAGCGCCATGTCGGCGTCGATGTTGACGCCGAGCGCGGTCAGCACGTCGGCTGCGCCCGACTTCGAGGAGAGCGCGCGGTTGCCGTGCTTGGCGACCGGCACGCCGCAGGCGGCGACGATGAAGGCCGCGCAGGTGGAGACGTTGTAGGTGCCCTTGGCATCCCCGCCGGTGCCGCAGGTGTCGATCGCGCCCGGCGGCGCGTCGAGCCCATGCATCTTGGCGCGCATCGCGCGCGCGGCGCCGACGATCTCCTCGACCTCCTCGCCGCGCACGCGCAGCGCCATGAGGAAGCCGCCCATCTGCGCCGGCGTGGCGTTGCCGGACATGATGATGTCGAAGGCCTGCTCGGCCTCGGCCGCGGAGAGCCGGGCGCCGCCGGCCACGCGGCCGATCAGCCCCTTGAGGTCGCTCATGTCGCCCGTCATTGGTCACCAGGCATGGCGCGCTACCTGTTGCTTCCGGAGAGCCGCAGGAAGTTGCCGAGGATGCGCTTGCCGTGCTCCGAGGCGATGGACTCCGGATGGAACTGCACGCCGTGGATCGGCAGCGTCCGGTGCGACAGGCCCATGACCACGCCGTCGGACGTCTCGGCGGTGATCTCCAGGCTCTCCGGCATGGTCTCGCGCTCGACGGTCAGCGAGTGATAGCGCGTCGCGCGGAAGGGCGTAGGCACGCCCTCGAAGACCGTGCGGCCCGCGTGGCTGACCGCGGAGAGCTTGCCGTGCATGGGCGCGGGTGCCCGCACGACCTTGCCGCCGAAGGCCTGGCCGATCGCCTGCTGGCCGAGGCAGACGCCGAAGAGCGGCGTCTTCGCTTTCGCAGCCACGTCGACCAGCTCGAGGCAGATGCCGGCCTTGTCGGGATCGCAGGGACCGGGCGAGAGCACGATGCCTTGCGGATGCTTCGCCATGGCTTCGCCGACGCTGATCTTGTCGTTGCGCCAGACCTCCATCTCGGCGCCGAGCTCGCCCAGGAAGTGGAAGAGGTTGTAGGTGAAGCTGTCGTAGTTATCGATGAGGAGGTACATCGCTCGGGCCCTCGTTCAGCCGCTTCGGCCGCTGTGGACACGGCCGCGCGGCCTTATAGCAGGCCGGACCTCAGGCCGAAAGGAAAGCGGGCCAACTGGATCCAGACTCGCTGCAGCAGGGGCCTTCGGCTAGGCTCGCTCGCGGGACAGGCGAGGGACGGCGGCGATGGCCTTCCGCTGGCGCTTCGGCGCGCAGCAACGGCAGCGGGTGCACGGGTTGGCGGCGTCGCTCGGCGGCGGGCGTGGCTGGGTGGCGCTGGCCGTGCCGACCGTCGCGCTGGTCGGTCTTCTCCTGCATCTCCTTGACGAGCCCACCCGCTATCAGCAGGCCGCCGCTGCCGTAGTGGACAACACTGCCCCGAAGCCGCTGCAAGGCCCGCCAGCGCCGCCGAGCCTCCCGGATGTCGATCTCCTTCCGGCCCAGCCGGCGGAGGAGGGACCGCCGATAGCACTCCATGCCCCGCCCGCGCCGCCGGTAGATACGCGGCTGTTCTTGGCCGAGCCCTTTGCGCTCCCTGTGGCGTCGCCCCCGGCGGAGTCCGTCGCCGCGGTGCCGCAGTGGCGTCGGAATGCCGTTGCGGTGGACGTCGCGCCCGCCCAGCCGCGCATCGCCATTGTGATCGACGACCTCGGTCCTGGCCGCGCGCTGGCGCGCCGCGCCATCGACCTGTCGGCGCCGCTGACCCTGGCTTTCCTGCCCTATGCCGAGGGCTTGGCGGCGCTGACGGCCGAAGCGCGCGCCGCCGGTCACGAGCTCCTCGTGCACCTGCCGATGGAGCCCATCGACCTGGCGCACAACAATCCCGGCCCCAACGCGCTGATGACCGGGCTCGAGGCCGCCGAGATCGAAGCGCGGCTCGCCTGGGGCCTTGCGCGCTTCGACGGCTATGTCGGCGTCAACAACCACATGGGCAGCGCCTTCACCACCGACGCCGCCGGCCTCAAGGTGCTGATGCAGGCGCTGCACGAGCGCGGCCTGTTGTTCCTCGACAGCCGCACGGTCGGCGGCTCGCTCGCGGAAGCAACGGCGCTGGCCGAGGGCGTGCCGGCGCTCGGCCGCGACGTCTTCCTCGACAACGAGGCGAACGATGCGGCCGCGATCTGGGCGCAGCTCCGCCAGGTCGAGCGCATCGCCCGCGAGCGCGGCCAAGCCGTTGCCATCGGCCACCCGCATCCGGCCACGCTGGAAGCGCTGGCAGCCTGGCTGCCGCAGGTGCAGGCAGAGGGCTTCGCCCTGGTGCCGGTCAGCGCGCTGGTCGCCGAGCCGGCGAGCGATCAGATCGTCCGCGCCGAGCGCTAGCGACCGACCGCCCCTCACCCTGTCCCTCTCCCCCTTTCGGGGGCGAGGGGACCCCTGGCCGGCTGGCGGCGCTGCCGTCCCCTCGCCCCGCGCTTGCGGGGAGAGGGACAGGGTGAGGGGCATCGGTGGCTTCGGCTTTACGCCTTATCCAGAAACGGCGCCACGACCTCGCGCGTCTCCGCGCTACTCACCACCGGCACGACCTCGAAGGTCACACCGGTGCCGCGCCAGGTCAGGATCCAGGCCTGCAGCAGGCGAAGGTCGTCGCACTCCATCAGCTGGAAGCAGCGCGCGAAGCTGGGCTCGACCCAACTATCGACGTAGCGCAGGCCCTGGGGCAGATGGCGGCCGCCGTCGCGCACGCGGCGGTAGACCGGGACCATGTCGTTCTTCTCGAAGCGCTCGATCACCATGAAGAGCATGTTTGTTCCCGCCGGTGCTCCTTGGCCGATCCTTCGAGGCCCGGCTGCGCCGGGCACCTCAGGATGAGGCCGCATGTTTGTTTCCAGACAAACCAAAGACCTCATCCTGAGGTGGCCGCGTAGCGGCCCTCGAAGGATCGGCCAAGGAGCGAAGTCTCGACACCGTCAGTTCCCCCGCCGCGCCGCGAAGCGCACGGCCTCCTCGGCGGCGCGTACCAGCGCGCGGGCCTTGTTGACGCATTCCTGGTGCTCGCTCTCCGGCACGGAGTCCGCGACGATGCCGGCGCCGGCCTGCACGTACATCGTGCCGTCCTTCACGATCGCCGTGCGCAGCGCGATGCAGGTGTCCATGTCGCCGTTGGCGCCGAAGTAGCCGAGGCAGCCGCCGTAGAGGCCGCGGCGGTCGGGCTCCAGCTCCTCGATGATCTCCATCGCGCGCACCTTGGGCGCGCCGGAGACCGTGCCGGCGGGAAAGCCCGCGACCAGCGCGTCGACGGCGTCGTACTCCGGCCGGATGCGGCCCTCGACGTGCGAGACGATGTGCATGACGTGGCTGTAGAGCTCGATGCCGAACTGCTCGGTCACCTCGACCGAGCCGATCTGCGCCACGCGGCCGACGTCGTTGCGGCCGAGGTCGAGCAGCATGAGATGCTCGGCGCGCTCCTTGGGATCGGCCAGCAGGTCCTCGATCAGCGCCTTGTCCTCGGCCGGGTCGGCACCGCGTTTCCTCGTGCCCGCCAGCGGCCGGATCGTCACCTTGCCGCCGCGCAGGCGCACCAGGATCTCCGGGCTGGACGCCACGACCGAGAAGCCGCCGAAGTCGGCGTAGACCAGGAAGGGCGAGGGGTTGAGCCGCCGCAGCGCGCGGTAAAGCGCGAAGGGCGGCAGCTGGAAGGGCACGGCGAAGCGTTGCGCCAGCACGACCTGGAAGATGTCGCCGGCCAGCACGTACTCCTTCGCGCGGTTCACCATCGCCTTGAACTGCTCGGGCGTCATGTTGGCGCTGGGCTTCGGCAGCTCCGCCTCGAGGTCGAGCGCCTCGCGCCGTTGCGGCAGCGAGCGCTCGAAGTCGGCCACCACGTCCGACAGGCGCTCCAGCGCCTGGTTGTAGGCGGCGCGCGCGGTCACGCCCGGCTGCGGCCAGACCGGCGAGAACACGGTCACCACGTCCTCGACGCGGTCGAAGACCGCGACCACGGTCGGCCGCATGAAAAGGCCGTCCGGCACGTCGAGCACGGGCCCGTTCTCCGCCGGCAGCTTCTCCATCAGGCGCACGGTGTCGTAGCCCATGTAGCCGACCAGCGCGGCCGCCATCGGCGGCAGGCCCTCGGGCAGCGGGAAGCGGCACTCGCGGATCAGCCGTTTCAGGCTGTCGAGCGGCGACCCGGGCAAGGGCTCGAAGGCCTCGGCATCGAAGCGCGCGCGGCGATTGATCTCCGCCTTGTCGCCGCGGCAGCGCCAGATCAGGTCGGGCTTCATCACGATGAAGGAGTAGCGCCCGATCGTGGCGCCGCCCTCCACCGATTCGAAGAGGCCGGCGTAGGCGCGGCCCTCTGCCAGCTTCAGGAAGGCCGAGACCGGCGTCTCCAGGTCGGCGATGAGGCGCGTCATCACCACCTGGCCCTGCCCGGCGGCGTAGGTCGCCTCGAAGGCGGGGAAGGCGGGCTCGCACTGCATCGCGCGCTAGTACCTGTTCAGGACCTCGTCGATCGCCGCCTGGTTCTCCACGACCGGATAGGCCTGCTCCAGCGCCTTCAGGATGCCGGCAACCAGATCCTTCTGCAGGCTGCGGTCGAGCGCGCCCTGGATCTCCTCGTGGCGCTCGGGATCGGCCTTCGCGTCGGCCGGCTGCACCGCCGTCAGCACGGCGACCAGCGCGCCGTCCGGCGTCGGTGCGGACACCGCCTCGCCAACCTCGGCCGCAAAGAGCAGCGCCGGCAGACCCGGGGCCGGCACGTCGTCGCCGGTCGCCTGGCGCTCCATCGGCTGGCTCTGCTTGACCTCCAGTTCGTCGGTCCAGGCGAGGCTCGCGAGATCGCCCTCGCCGCCGTTCACCTTCTCCGCGAGGTCGGCCGCCTTGGTTTCGGCCAGCCGTTGCCGCTCCTGGTCGCGCCAGAGCACCAGCGCCTGGTCCTTCACGCTGTCGAAGGGGCGCAGAGCCGGCGGGATCACGTCGTCCACGCGGAAGGCGTACCAGGTGCCCTCGGCGGTCTGGCTCATCAGGCTCTCATAGCCAACGTCGGAATCGAAGATCTGCGGCAGGACCTGCGGCGGGCTCGGCAGGCCTTCGACGTAGTTGCCGTGGTCGTCCCGGCCGCTGCGGTCGATCGCGGCGACCTTGGTGAGCGGCAGGTTCAGCCGCTCCGACACCTCGTCCAAGGTGGCACCGGTGCCGAGCTCCTGGTCGACCTGGTCGGCGATGGAGTCGCGTGCCTCTTCGGCGCCCTTCTGGCTCAGCTCCTTGACGATCTCGGCCTGCACCTCCTCGAAGGCGACTTCCTTGCCGGCCACGATCTCGCCGATCTCGAAGACGTTCCAGCCGTAGATGGTCTGCACCATCCCGAAGCGCTCGCCCTCGGGTAGCGCGAAGGCAGCCTCGGCGAGCTCGGGCAGCACGCGCGCCA
>DATEDK010000262.1:0-3448 GCA_035281685.1 Kiloniellales bacterium
GCATCGATCAGCCCGCGGGTCTGCTCGGTCATCGGCACGTGCAGCGTGATGAAGTCGCTTTCCGCCAGCAGCGTGTCGAGGTCGGTCTTGCGCACGCCCAGCGAGGCCGCCCGCTCCTGTGCGAGGTAGGGGTCGTAGGCCAGCACCTTCATCTTCAGGCCGACGGCGCGCTCGGCGACGATCGAGCCGATGTTGCCGCAGCCGATCACGCCGAGCGTCTTGCCGGTCAGCTCGACACCAACGAAGCGGCTCTTCTCCCACTTCGAACTGCGCGTCGACCGGTCGGCGGCCGGGATCTCGCGCGCGAGCGCGAAGAGCAGCGCCAGCGCGTGCTCGGCCGTGGTGATCGCGTTGCCGTGCGGCGTGTTCATCACCACGATGCCGCGCGCCGTGGCAGCGCCGACGTCGATGTTGTCGACGCCGATGCCGGCACGGCCGATCACCTTGAGGTGCGGCGCGGCCGCCAGCAGGTCGGCGGTCACCTTGGTGGCCGAGCGAACGGCCAAACCCTCGACGCCCTCGAGCTTCGCCTTCAGCGCCTCCGGCTTCAGGCCGACGGCCACCTGCGCCTCGACGCCGCGATCCTTGAAGATCTTCAGCGCCGCATCGGAGAGCTGGTCGGCAATGAGCACCCGCGGCATCGCTCGTCCCCCTGGCTCGGCGGCCCCGACTACGCAGCCTGGGCCCGGCGCAGGTTGGCGTGCGCCCAATCGAGCCACGGAAACAGGGCCTCGAGGTCGGAAGTTTCGACGGTGGCGCCGCCCCAGAGCCTGAGCCCCGCCGGCGCGTCGCGGTAGCTCGCGATGTCGTAGGCGACGTCCTCCGCCTCCATGAGCGCGGTCAAGGCCTTCAGATGCGCCGCCTGGCCCTCGGCCGAGAGTGCCGTGAACCAGGGATCGATGAGCTTCAGGCAGATCGAGGTGGTGGAGCGCGTGGCCGGATCCTCGGCCAGGAAGGCGACCCACTCGCTGGCCTCGACCCAGCGCTCGACAGCGCGGAAGTTCGCTGCGCTGCGCTTGATCAGCGCCGGAAGCCCGCCCTGCATCTCGGCCCAGCAGAGCGCATCGAGCTGGTCCTCGACCGCCAGCAGCGAGGGCGTGTTGATCGTCTCGCCCTTGAACAGGCCCTCGTTCAGTTTGCCGCCGCTGGTCATGCGGAAGAGCTTCGGCAGGGGCCAGGGCGGGGTGTAGCTGGTGAGCCGCTCGATCGCGCGCGGCGAAAGCGCCAGCATGCCGTGCGCCGCCTCGCCGCCCAGCACCTTCTGCCAGGACCAGGTCACGACGTCGAGGCGGCTCCAGTCGAGCGCCATCGCGAAGACCGCAGAGGTCGCGTCGCAGATCGCCAATCCTTCGCGCCGCTCCGCGATCCAGTTGGCATTCGGCACACGCACGCCGGAGGTCGTGCCGTTCCACGTGAAAACCAGATCGCGCGCGGGATCAACCTGGGAGAGATCGGGCAGCCTGCCGTAGGGCGCCTCGAACATCTGCAGATCCTTCAGCTTCAGTTCGCTCTTGAGATCGCGCGCCCAATCGCGGCCGAAGGCATCGAAGGCGATGACGTCGACGCCGCGCGGGCCCAGGAGAGTCCAAAGCGCCATCTCCACCGCCCCGGTGTCGGAGCCGGCGACGATGGCGAGCCGCCAGTCCTTCGGCATCCCCGCCAGCGCCTTGGAGCGCTCGATGACGCGCGCGAGCTTGTCCTTGCCCACCTTCGAGCGGTGCGAGACGCCGAGCGCCGCGCCCTGCAGGGCGGTGGCGGTCCAGCCCGGCCGCTTGGCGCAGGGACCGGAGGAGAAGCGCGGGTTTGCGGGTTTCGCGGTCGGCTTGGCGAGGATCATGGCGGGCAACTCTAGCAGCATGCTGCACTGCGGCAACCAGCGTTGCGGTCCTAACTTGTTCCTCAGACCGACGGCTTCGTCTGGAACCCCGCCGGAACGGCTTCCTGCCAGTCGCTGACTTCGATCGCCTCGACCTTGGCGGACGGCGGGCCCTGGCGCAGCCGCTTCAGCATGGAGGAGACCGCCGGCGGCGAGCCGGCAATCACTGCCTCGACGCGCCCGTCCTGGCGATTGCGCACCCAGCCGCTCAACCCCAGTTCCTTCGCCTGCTGCTCGGTCCAGGCGCGGAACCAGACGCCCTGCACGCGGCCGGCGACGAAGACATGTTTTCTCTGCGTCTCAACCATCAGGCGTACTTGGCGGTGATGCCGCCGTCGACCAGGAGCTCGGTGCCGGTGATGTACTTGGCCTCGTCGGAGGCGAGGAAGAGCGCAGCGTAGGCGACGTCCCAGGCGTCGCCCATCTTGCCGGTCGGGCACTGGCTGTCGCGGATCTCGTACATCTTGTCGACGTCGCCGCCGGCATAGGCCTGCTTCAGCGGCTCGACGATCATCGGCGTCTTCATGAGGCCGGGGAGGATGGAATTGGCGCGGATGCCCTGGCGCGCGTACTGCAGCGCGATCGACCGGGTGAAGGGAATCACCG
Organism: Kiloniellales bacterium; assembly: GCA_035281685.1. Taxonomy (GTDB): domain Bacteria; phylum Pseudomonadota; class Alphaproteobacteria; order Kiloniellales; family JACOMY01; genus DATEDK01. The sequence continues at coordinate 2,483 of DATEDK010000262.1, forward strand.
CTCCCTTGGAGGTGTTGTAGGCGAGGTAGGGGATCCCCGTGTAGCGGATGCCGGCGATGGAAGAGATGTTGACGATGGCGCCGCCGCGGCCGTCCCGCTCGAACTGCCGCACCATCGCGGGAATCACGTGGCGGCAGGTGAGGAACATGGAGGTGAGGTTCACCTTCAGCAGCCGCTCCCAGTCGGCGAGCTTCAGCTCCTCCGGCCCGCCGACCAGCGCGATGCCGACGTTGTTGTCCAGGATGTCGATACGGCCGTAGCGGGCGAGGCAGAGCTCGACCATCGCCTTGACGTCGGCCTCCTCGGCGGCGTCGCACTTGAGAGCCGAGCCGTCGTGCCCCTCCTCCTCGATCAGGCCCAGCGTCTCCTGTGCGGCATCGTGATTGCGGTCGACGCAGAGCACCCGCGCGCCCTCGCGCGCGAAGAGCACCGCCGTTGCCTTGCCGTTGCCCCAGCCGGGCCCCGACGAGCCGGCGCCGACGACGATCGCCACCTTGCCTTTGAGACGCCCTGCCATCGGCCCGCTCTCCATTCTTGTTCTTTGCCCGCATCCTAGTCCCGGCCCGGGCCGCCTTGCCACGCTGCCAGCCCTGCGCTAGCAGCGGGGCATGTTTCGCCAGGTGCAGGCCCTGCAGCTCTTCGCGACACCGCTCTGGGCGCAGGAGATCGCGGCCGCGGAGCGCGGCGCGCTCGAGCAGGAGCTGCTCGCGGGCGTGCAGGCGCTGGCGCCCGGCCCCTCGCCCGTCGATCTCTACCGCCGCGCTGCCTTTGCGCGCTTCGCGGCGCTTGCCGAGGCGATGGCGGAGAACGTCCTGCAGCGATTGCAAAGCGTACAGCGCGGCATGGAGGTCGTCCGCCTGGAGGCCCTGGTGGAGGCGCCGGGTGCGGCCTCGCCGCCGCGCGTGCAGCCGAACGCCTATCTCGCCGGGCTCTATCTGCTGACCGGCGTCGGCCAGTGGGCGGCGA